>JASJEA010000059.1 GCA_030064935.1 Crocosphaera sp.
CGCCATCATTATATCAAGCTAGATTATCATAAACCGCTTAATTATCATCACTACTTATTAAGAGGGTTGATTTTTTAGTCAACTCAGATTCTGAAACCGTTATTTGATCCGTTTTTTCCAACTCTTGTCACCCCGTCAAGCAATTATCTTATGTCGAACTTAGGTCTCCAATTAATATTTTATCATCTAAACTAAAATCAATCTCAGCTTGATCCCGTTGAGATGCTAAATAATCCTTTTCAAAGGAGTCTTTTAAACCACTAATCAAATCATAATCAGGCTTCCAACTTAAGTCAGATAAAGCTTTATCAATGTCTGCAAAAAAGTGCTGCATTCTTAATGGAAATGCCTTTTTTTTACCAAAGTCGAATTGTTTAGGATCATAGTGAACAATATTAACCTCATCAGATGATTTGCCCGCAGCAACAGCACAAGCCTTTGCTAATCCATCAAAGGTGACATAACGCTCTCCCGAAATATTGTAAATTTGTCCGATGGCTTTTTTATTATCTAAAACAGCAGCCATTGCTTTCACTAAGTCTTGGACATGACCAAATTGAGTAAAATGTAATCCATTTCCAGGAATGGGTATCGGTCGATTTCTAACAATTCTATCAAAAAACCAAGCTTCTAAATCATTATAATTTTGAGGACCATAAATATAAGTAGGACGAATGGATGTCCAGGGAATACCTGATTTTTCTAAGTAACTTTCTGTCTCAAATTTACCTTTATGACGACTATTAGGATCAACTTCATCTCCCTCAATATGAGGCATTTGATCTGATTTTAAATAAACTCCTGCTGAACTGACATAGACAAAATGTTGAACTTGATCATTGAAAATTTCAACTAAAGGTCGTGTATCATTTAATTCTCTTCCATTATTATCAAAAATGGCATCAAATTGTTCTGTAGCTAAGGCTTCTTTTAATTTTTGACTATCCTTGCGATCGCCGTGAATTTGTTGTATATCTTCAATCGGTGCAGGTTTATTTCCTCGGTTAAATAAAACGACTTCATGGCCTTGTTTAACTAATTCTTTAGTCAAATAAACCCCAATAAAACGGGTTCCCCCCATGATTAAAATGCGCATAGTTCCCTCTATTATTGTCTTTACTTTAGATTAGGATACTACATTTTCATGGGTTTAGAAGCAGAAAAAAGAGAACTTAAGAACTACCCTATACTCTAATATAGAAATTTATGAGGCGTAACAGCTTAGCAAAGGTGCGAGTAGACTCCCTTAGTGATTTAATTAAAGCGAGCGCTTAATAAGATAAATTTTCATTGAAATTTAAAAAATCAAAGAAATATTCTTATTTTTTAAGTTCAATAATAGGTTTTAGTATCTGAAGAACGTACATCTAATTCAAATCCATAACGCTCTCGAATTAAATAGAGGGGTCGTTGTTTAGTTTCTTCATAAATTCGTCCTAAATATTCGCCGAGTATTCCTAAGGTAATTAATTGAACTCCCCCAATAAATAAAATAGTCACCATCAAAGAGGCATATCCTGGCACATCAATGCCTAGAATTAAGGTTCTAATAATGAGAAAACTACCGTAAATAAAAGCCAACATAGATAAAACTACCCCTAAATAACTCCAAACCTTTAAGGGAAGTAAACTAAAAGAGGTAATGCCATCTAAGGCAAAATTCCATAATTTCCAGTAATTCCATTTGGTAGTTCCTTGCAGTCGATTCGGGCGATCATATACGATGTAAGTCTGTTTAAACCCTACCCAAGCAAAAAGACCTTTCATAAACCGAGTCCTTTCAGGCATCTTTTTCAGCGCATCTACTACCCGTCTATCCAAAAGACGAAAATCTCCTGTGTCACGGGGAATAGGAACAGTGCTAATGCGACCGATAATGCGATAAAAAACATTGGCTGTCATGCGCTTGAACCAACTTTCTCCCTGTCTTGAACGACGTTTCGCGCAAACCACATCATACCCTTCTCGCCATTTCTCAATCAGTTGTTCGATGAGTTCGGGGGGATCTTGTAAGTCGGCATCAATAGGAATTATAGCTTGACCTTGAGCGTTTTCTAGTCCAGCACTTAAAGCAATATCTTTACCAAAGTTACGAGAGAGACTAATAACTTTAATGGCTGTATAGCGATGATGATATTCGATTAGACATTTCAAGGTGTTATCCCGACTACCATCGTCAACGCAAACTATCTCATAGGGAACGTTAAGACCGTTTAAAACCCGCAAAAGTCTCTCAAACAGCGAGTCTAGTCCTTGTTCCTCATTGTAACAAGGGATAATAATTGATATTTCTACCTGATTCAGATTAAAGGGCATAGTCATATGGGGTTAATATAATTAAATCGATTTTATCCATTTAATGAATTATTGACTCGGAGGGATGCCTTTTAAGGAAATCAAGGCATCCATGACCAATTTTGCTACTGGTGCAGCTACGGTTGAGCCATAGGTATTAGCTCCTTGGGGTTCATCTACCACCACTAAAACCACGTATCTAGGGGACTCAACAGGCAAAATTGAGACAAAACTGGTAATTTTAGCATTGGGTAAATAACCTCCTCTGGGCCCTGCTTTTTGTGCGGTCCCTGTTTTACCCCCAATTCTATAACCTGCTGTTTTGGCCGCTTTTCCTGAGCCTTTATCCACTACGGTTTCCATTAATTCCACCACTTGCTGACTGACTTTCGGCGAAATAATCTCTTGGCTTTGATACTTCGGTTGCCAATGTAGGGTTCCTTCCACATCCACTAACCCTTTAACCAGATGGGGGGTAACTAATTTTCCTCCATTGGCTAAGGCCCCCTGTAGTTGAACTAATTTCATCGGGGTGAGGGAAAACCCTTGACCAAAGGAAGCTGTGGCCACTTCGATAGAACGTTTGGTAAACACTTCCTTACTTTTTAAGCGTCCCCTCACTTCTCCAGGTAAATCAATCCCTGTTTTTTGATTAATGTCTAATTGTTTTAGACGATTATAATAATCTTCCTTTTTCAACCGTCGCATCATATGAACCATAGCCACATTGCTAGAGGTTTGTAAGATTTCAGCAATATTAATGGAGCCATTCCCCCTTAAAGTCGCATTCCTAATAGGCCAACCATCCACTTTAACCAACCCGGAGTCATGGAAAACAGTATTTGCTTGGATGACTCCTGCTTCTAACGCTAAAGCCACATTGATGGGTTTAAAGGTTGATCCTGGTTCATAGAGATCACTAACGGTCCAATTTTTGAGTAATTGGAGAGGAGATTCATAAAATTCATTGGGATCAAAGGTGGGTTCACAGACTAAAGATAATAAAGAACCATCTGTTGCATCCATGACAATCACGGCTCCCCGTTTAGCGTTAAACTTTTGTAGTTGTTGTTGCAAAGCACGACGAGCAGCCCTTTGCAAACGCATATCAACGGTTAATTGGACTCTCCAGTCATTAGACTTGAGAAGATCATCCGGTAAAGAATTAGGGAGAATAGCACCCAGTGCAGTCCTTTGAACGGATAAACTCTCTAAATCTCGTTTCAGCAGTTTTTCTTGACTTAATTCAATCCCGGCTTGTCCCGATCGCTCATGATCCACAAATCCCACCACATCAGCCATCATCTTCTCTTGGGGATAAAAACGGCTATAGGTTTCTTCCACATCTATCCCATCTAAACTCAGTGCATCGATTTCTCGCGCCACCCCTTCACTGAGCCCTCTGGCAATAGGAATTCCTGTCTTACGCTGTTTGAACCGTTCTATCAATTCTTGAGGGGTTTTTGTTTCTAAGATTTCACTAAGTTTTGCTGCTACTGTGGTTTGAGATTCTTTAAACTGAATGGGATGAACATATAAAATATATTCCAGGCGATCGGTGGCTAATATATTGCCTTGACTATCAATAATCGAGCGTCGTGGAATATAAGGGCGAATATTAACGGTTTGCTGGGAACGGGCCTTTTGTTGTAACTCTTCGGCCTGAATAATTTGCAATTGATAGGTTTTCCAACCCAACCCTAATATTCCAGTTGCTAAAACCAGCCAAACTAAGAGGAGACGAAATTTTGGCAAGGGGGAGGGTTGCTTTTTGTTTTTGGGTTGAGAGGAACGTCGAGTAATCTTATTTCGGCCAACAGGTTTTTTCCTCAGACGAGTCTGACGAGGTTTAGGGGAACGCTGTTGAGAGCGAAGTTTACTCATGGTTTAGTAGTGGTGAGAGATCAAGGTTTCTACAATTTAGTAAACAGATTTTATCATTGGGGAACTCAGATTAAAGTGAGTTCAATGTTAGGAGTTCGCGGTTATGATTTTTTCAAGGAGAAAATGAGGATTTGAGACTGCTGATTCAAGTAAGTTGTCTACAAATTTCCTTATCTCGAACTCAAACCGGATTAGTAAGCGATGGGATTATCCGAGATTATAGGAGGTTTGGGAGTCTGTTGAACTGCCTCAGACACTTTTAGCTGAGAAACATCAGCAGGGGCTAGAAAGATTGATTGATGGGGATTGGGTTCGGTTAAACCTGAGCCAGGCTGTTCAGCTTTTTCTGCCATTTTATGTTTTAAGGATTCATTGGTTGAAGCCAGTTGACGTTCGTTTTGTTGTAAGGTTTTCAGTTTAGAAAATTCTCGCGTCCAAAGGGTGGGAGAATAAACCGTCCAACTGTAGGCTCCCAAAGTAAGGGCAACTAACCCACAGGTTAGGGTAGTAGAACTTTTCTGCACCAACAAGAGAAATTGTAAGGCTAGGGGTAATTGTTTGGGTTTGGTTGGCAAAGGAGTAACTTTGGTCGAATAAGCTTTTTTTCTAGGTTCTACTGTGGTTAGCTTCTTCTGTTGATTCTGTTGCGCAACGGTACGTAATTGATAATTATGATCTCTCGTAGTCTGTCTTTTTCGACGACGGTTTGGACGAGGTGGAGGAGGTGTGGGCAAATAATCGCGTGCAACAGTCATAGTTATGGTTTATGCTTTGTGCTAATGCTTTGATTTTAGATTAAAGGTCAGGAGATGATTCTTATCAGACCCTTAAGGTATGATTGTTGTGTTAGACGGCCAGATAGCCAACTATGTTGCATTCTCCTTGATTTGTTTGTCTTGATTTCTGTTGTGGATTGTTTCATCTGATGATGATGTGATAGGAGTGTGCGCATCTTGCTCACTAACGACAAAAATAGCAACCAGGAACTATAGCATTTCTCATGCTGGTGAGGTACAAAATTTTTGAGCTTTGGGCGTTCGGAGTTCGGAGTTTGGGAAGAAGACATCAGAGTTAGAAACCTCATATAAAAATTCTAGTTATTGCTTTAGCAACCTAGTATAATCTCATCTTTGAGTCAAAAATTTGAGTTTTTTAGTTATACTTTTAACTAAGTATTGAGTGAAAAAAAGCGTTCCAAGCCTCCTCTTTCAAGGGGATGAAAAGCAGTCGAGGTATGGCGAAGATGCCTCTCCATATCCAATCGACCAAGAGAAGAAAAATTTTTCTTGTTCCAAGCCTCCAAGTTGAGATGGAGGTAATTCTAAATTCTGATTGGCCTCTGCAACAAAATGACGCTTATGGAAGTCTAGGAAAGTAGAAATAAGTGGAAATTTAGGCAATTAAAGCGTTCACATCATAAACTGTCACTTTTGATCAGCAATTACCTTCCGATTAATTTTATTCTTAAAACAGTTGATAGTAAATGTAACCAAAATAAGCAATCTGTGAGGAGAAACCAATCCTATGAAACAAAAAACTTTAATCAAAGCAACGGGATGCGGTTTAGGATTAATCCTTATTTTTTTCCCATCTCAAATCAATGCTAATCCCTTATTCGACTTTCTTAGAGACTATACAAATTCTAGAACGAATAATGCCCAAGATTATGATTATAATGTAGCGCAACAGAGTCCTGATGATATCATTATCGATACCAACCCTCAACCCTCTGGGGCACCACCTCCAACCACTACCAGTTCCAGTGATACTCGTTTTGAATGTCAATTCAACGAGGGAAGATATAAAGTCATGTATCGTCCCCAGTCTCAGTCTATGCAACCTTATCCTTGGGCAATTCCTAGCAACATGGGGGATGGTTGGACAGCAGAACGTCGTTGTGGTGAAATCAGTCGCCGTTTAGAAATGTATCGACCGGATGGACTCCTAGAATTAAGGACAGGACAAGAAAACGGCTATGATACCATCTGTGTAACCACCGAAGTTGATCAATCTTGTCGCATTGTTTTAACAGTTCCTCCTGGAAAAAACCCAGAAATCACCCGCAATCAAATTTTCCAGACTCTAGTCGCTGCTGAAGAAGGACAATATACCCAAGGGGTGAGTGCTTTTACCGGAGGGGGAAGTATAGTAAATAATCCTTTAGGTCAACTCCTTAATGGTACCATTCCTCAAATCAATAAACCTACTTCTAATGGTATTAACTTGCTTCCTTTCTTAGATAAAGAAGATGGAGGAACAGGGGAAAATTTACAACAGACTTCTACTAATACTAATCCTAATCCTGCTCCTACCTTCAATCCCGACTTATTTCGATAAATATACGCTCTTTAAAACTCCTGTTCTTCAACAGGAGTAACTTCAGTTCTCCTCTAAAGTTTTTTTGTATAAAACGTGCTTTCTCAGGGGATGTGCTTGCGGTAATAAGGGATGTTCAAATTGATCGATATGTTTCATCCCAATACGTTCCATAACCTGACGAGAACGAACATTTTGAGGAACAGTAAACGACACAATTTCTAATAAATTTAATTCTTTAAATCCGTAATTTAAAGCTGCCTTTGCCCCTTCTGTTGCATAACCTTTTCCCCAATGCTCATAAGCTAAACGCCAACCAACTTCCACACAAGGTGTAAAAAAAGATTGAAACTTGGGAATGGATAAACCAATCAATCCAATCAAGGTTTTATCCCTCATTAATTCTACAGCCAAAAAACTATATCCGTCTTCTTCAAACTGTCGTTTTATACGTTCAACAAGTTGATCACTCTCTTCTTTCGATAACGGTTTTGGCATAAATTCCATGACCCTAGGATCGGAATTTAGCTTAAAAAATGGTTCTTTATCTTCTTCTTTCCATTGTCTTAATTTTAGTCTTGGCGTTAAAATTTTTATCATAATTAGCTTGAAATAGTAAAGGAAAAGTTTTTGCATTGTGGATAAACTTAAATTTTTCCAAAAATTGGGTCAAAGGAACAACAGGTTTTTCTCTAGTTGTTGTACTGTCAGCTTTTTCTGAAGATTGGGAATAATTCTCGGATTCCCTAGTAAGTAAGTAGTCATCAATCGGCATTTATCGGAAGACTTCTGTTTTAGAAGATAGGGAATATTCTTGTCTAATTGCTTCAGCAATTTTTGATTTTTCAGCCGATAGTTGTTGCAGCACTTCTTCTAAGATAACTTTATGTTCATCTTCGCTAATGTCTAGTTCCATGCGGATTTGTGTGAGTAGATCCAGACTTTTATGAATATCGATAGAACCGTCACTAATTGACTCTTTAACGATACCTTTATAAGCTTGTAGACGTTTTTGTTTATCAAACCCAGGCAAAATTTGAGCCAAAATATAAACTTCGTCTGCATCGAGATCATCAAGGGATCTTCCTTCCAAAAATTGGTCAATATTTAGTTTCAGTTTACCGAGTTGTTTACGAAGACGACTGGCTAAACTTTCTCGCTGATAAACATGGGGATTTCTTGGCCAAGTTCTATATAACCAGAGACTGCTAAGAATTCCAATCATTATCGGGAATAGATATTCTAATTGAATAGGCAACATCCGAACAAAATTACGACCCGCAAAAATGAAGAAGAAATTAAAAATCAAGAAAGTTACTAGGGTAAACATACGATGACGAACTATTTCATTATTCACCAATTTGTGGTTACGAAATAGATAAGCCTTGTAACGTTTTTCTACTTTCTTACCTAACCAATAACCAGCTAAACCAAAGGAGCCAATGGTTAAAGGCGCAGCTATTAATTTGGGAATCGCAATGGGATGGCCAAAGAGGTAAAATCCTGGACGGAGTAAATTCGCCAACTGATTTTCTTCATGAGCCCAAACCCCAGACATATAATATTCCCAATTGCCTGCATAAAGGTAATAGTAAACAAAGTAACCAATTACTAACCCAAAATAAGCATAATAGAGCCATTGTTGTTCGGGCTTAGTAATATTTTCCCAGTAGCTCTTTTCGGCATCAATATCCATACAAGTCGTTTTACAAGCAACACAGTTACTATATTCTTGTCCTTCGGAATCGACACCACGACACATAGATTGTGTTATTTTCTGACGTTTTCCTTCATGAGCGGTACTATTTAGTAATGCTCTTGGTTCTCCATAAATTTTTTGGACAGGAGCCATGGGACAAAAATAGTGACACCAAGATTTACCTCCATAGAGATAACCCACTAACATCGAGGCTAAAATTACACCAATCAAAAACAAACCCAAGACAAGTCGGTCGGAATTAACAAACAAAATTCTCGCATTTATTCCTAGGTAAAAAAGTCCTAACTGTAGATATAAATGATTACGACTTAACCAGGAATTTTTATCAACCTTTATGAGTTCATAACGAGTTCTTCCTGTCTTAGAATCAACGCGCTTACGATGTCTTTGCCACCCCAATGCACGAGGAATTTGAGAGAGAAAAGATAAAGGACAAATACGCCGCCATAGCTCATGGCCTCCAATCATTAAAATGAAGACACCTGCCGGCACAATCAGGCCCCAAAATAAAGCTGCTCCCATAGCAAAAGGTTGTTCACTTAAGCAAATCCCTTGTACTTTCACACATTCCAATTCTGTGATTTTGTCAATGGTAAAAGGACTCCAAGTAGTTTGCGGTTGGGTTAACCAAGGAGAAATTGGGTCATAGAATAAAGAAGCAATGAGTAATAACCAACTGAGGGTTAAAACCCATCTAAGTAGGTGCATGTATTTTTCAGAAATTCTGTTAAACATAGTCTTTAAGTCCTCGATAGAGATTAGAAAAACTCAATAAAACCTGAGAAATTTTTTGAATGTTGTGTTTAGTTGAGTTCAATATAAGGTAAGTTGTCGACAACTTACACAATAAGAAGTCTCAAAGCCTCAATTCTCTGTCTTGAGTGGTGACTGTACGTGGAGAAAAACTCCCACATAGATAGTCCTGTTGCATATCACACTGGCCATAGGACTGCAAACAGCACACTCACTCATTGAAAAAATCATCACTCCAAACACCGAACCCTGAACACTGAACTCAAGTTGGTGTTAGTAGGCAGGGAACTTAAACCCTATCATATTAGGAAAACTAGCTAAACGGTAGCCGAGTTTTCACGCAACTGATTGAACCTTTTGCAGGGATTGTAGTTGTTCTAAAGACTAAAACAAGGTTAGGGTCCCATCAACACCACTATTCTAACAACCCCTTGATTGCTTTGACCATAGATTTTTAGGGTTTTAAGGTCTGAACTTAAATGAACAAAAATAGAACTTATTAATATTTTTTAAAATAAAGGTAGTCGGATTGAATTTCTAGAAAAAAGGCAATGCCAGATTGTTAGCTGTCTAAGGTAAGTTTGGGTGGCTCAAAGGCTGAACAATATTTTCAAAGTGTTAATAGGATAGTCTTTTCTGCTTAATCCTCTCAAGTTAGTAGCGATTTTCAATTTGGATAATTTGCGGAGTCTGGGATGAGTCTTCGTATTTTCACCAAAGTGGAAATACGGATAATCCTTGTGAGCCATCGATTTTATCTTCTTATTTTAATTCCCTAAACTTGAGTAGACATTTTGGTATTTTTAGGACAAACTGTAAATCAATCACCCAATGTTTCAAGTTTTAACCTTTAGGCCTTAACACTTATATAAAAATGAGATTCCTGATCAATTCCATCCAAAAGTTAGCGAAGACTTCTCCATTTTTTCAACGTTTTTCTCCCGAAAAACAAGTATATTCGGATGCACTCCAACAAGTTCAGAAAAATAGTGAGTTACTAGCAGATTATCTTAAAGCTGATGAAGAGGTGGTAGGATTTGGAGAAGGAGGAAGCGAGTCTATGACTCTTTTCCTTCAACAACCCAGTCGTGAAAAATTTGTTCGTAAAGTCTTAAGTGAGCGTCTCATTACTGCTCAGTGGAGCAGAGATGGGCAGGGTGTAATGTTACCTCCTTGTACTAAAGCAATGAGACAAACTCAATATTTACAAGGTCTCCCCGACTCGGTTAGACCTTATTTTCCCCAGGTTTTAGACGTAATCGAACGCCAAAAAACTACACAAAAAAAGGGAAAAAATCTAACTTATCAGGAATATATCTATGATATGAGTTTTGTGCCTGGGATTGAAGTCAGTCAATTCATCAGAAAGTACCAGCCTTCAAAGGAAGTTGTTGCAGCACTTTACTACATCATCTTCCAACTTCAAAACAACAAAATTCATTCTCAGCGTCGTCGCCAACCTTCTGAGCCAACCTTAGAACCTTCTTACTTTACCAAGATAGAAAAACGTCTGGCTTTAGCCCAAGAAACCGCACCAAAAACCTTTGGAGACAGTCTTCTTAAAACAGAAGAAATTGTCATTAATGGGCGAAAAATGAGAAATGTCTCCGCTTTGTTGCGGGAATTTCGCCAGAATGAAGCCTATCAGCAAATCCTCGAACCCAGATTCCATAGTTTGGTCATGGGAGATACCAACACAGAAAACATCAAAATTGGCAACATTGAACCTTTATTAAGGGAATACCAAGATTTTTCAGTGACTAATCCTCCTTTCACTGCCGAAGAACTAGAAATTCGTTTTCTAGATCCTCGTGCCATTGGTTTTCATGAAAATGGTGTGGATACTGGTTCGGATGATCATATGTACGATAATAAGCCTTGGCACAATAGTTTAGGTAATTATGACCTCATTCACGGAGAGCATTTTGATGTTTTCTACTGGTCTAGTGGCGATACTCCTGTCATCTTAATCGATGAACATGAAGATCATCCTTACGTTTATTCCTACCTAGGGATTGAAAAATACTTTAGTGAAGTTATGAATGCCGCTTGGGACTTAAATAATCCTGAGTCTGATATTAATCGCAATGATCCTTATTGGTTAGTACGCTTTGTCTTTATCATGGGGACTCATTTCATGGCTATGCCTCCTTTCCACTTCAGCAAAAATAAGGAGGGCATTTTGATCGATGAAGCATCTCATCAGAAACGCCCCCTAGCTATTTATGCTGAAGGTATCAAGTGGTTGAATCTGGCCGTGGATATGCTTGAAGGGAAGGTTAAGGATTTTCATGGCATTCCTGTTAATCTTTAAGCTGAGTTCAAAAGCCCTTTAGAGAAGGCTTCTAAGTAGTCTAAGGTGGGCAACGCCCACCCCACTGTTTTAATCATTAATCTAGCTTTTCGGAAACCAATTAATATTTAATAACTCTTCCAAAGAGTAAATATATTCCGAGGGAAACTCAACCTCAAAGTTAGTTTTTTGGTTGACATAAGCTAAAGCATATTCATAAAGCGATGATAATTCTTTTGGTAAATTATTTTGCAAATAAGTGGTTAATTTTCGTTTTAATTGTGTGCGAAACCCTGCAATGTCTGCTCTCCAGTCATATTTATTGTATTGATATGCGAGCAATATTGGAGTAGTAATAAATGGCGTATAACTTGTTCTAAAAGAGTTTTTACTGCATTCTTTTCACTCCTACCCAATGGTTCTAATTCCTCAATTAAATTATCTAAATCTAACTCGTTATAGCGACCTGATTTTAAGCTTTTAACAGTTTCTTCAAGCCATTAGTTAAAATCAATTTCATATAATTTTTGTAAATTAGTAATAATAGTCATGATCAAAAAGGTGGGCATTGCCCACCCTACTATTTTAGCGAGTCACAGAGATAGCCTTTTCTGTTGATTCTTGAGAAGTTTCTTGGGGTTTTGTTTTGCGTTTTCCTTCACCAACCCCAGTAACTAAACGTGCGCCACGACCTCGTGTAAAATAATTCCAGCCCCATTGAACCATAACGACTAATTTATTATCAAATTCAATGAGATAGTAAATGTGCGCCCAAACCCAAATAAACCAAGCTAAGAAACCTGATAGTTTAGTAAACCCTAAATTAGCCACGGCCTTATTTTGACCAATCACAGCCATATTACCGTAGTCTTTATAGACAAATTGAGGTAAGGTCTCTCCTTGTAAGCGTTGCTTGATTAATTTAGCAATATAAGCCCCTTGCTGCATCGCCACTGGTGCAACTCCAGGTAAGGGGCGTTCCCCTTGGTGGGGAAAATTGGCTAAATCCCCAATCACAAAAATGTCGGAATATCCAGGAATACTGAGGTCAGGTTCTACTACCACCCTTCCTGCTCGATCTAGTTCTGCTCCAGTGCGTTCTGCTAAGATTTTACCCATTCTCGACGCTTTGACACCGGCAGCCCATAAAATGGTACGAGAGTTAATTTGTTTAATCTGTTCCCCTTGACGAACTGTTACCACATGGTCATTAATATCCGTGACAAGAGATTGGGTTTGTATCGTTACTCCTAAATGGCGTAAATCTTCTGCTGCTTTTGCTGATAACTCAGGGGGATAAGGAGGTAAGACCCGATCTAACCCTTCAATGAGTAAAATTTTGGCTTCTTTGGGATCAATACTACGAAAATCACCTGCTAACGCCCCGTGAGCAATTTCTGCGATCGCCCCTGCTAGTTCTACCCCGGTTGGACCTCCTCCGACGATAACAAAGGTTAACCAAGCTTGACGTTTAAGGGGATCGGTTTCCTTTTCGGCTGCTTCAAAAGCCATAAAAATGCGGCGGCGAATTTCTATTGCATCCTCAATAGTCTTTAAACCGGGGGCTAAGGGTTCCCATTGATCATTCCCAAAATAATGATGACTAACCCCTGTGGCTAAGACTAACATATCGTAGGGAATGGGTTCATGATTATCTAAGATAACCTCTTTTTTCTCTGGATCGATGTCGATAGCATGATCCAAAAGAACTTTAGTATTTTTATGGTGACTTAATACTAAGCGTAGGGGGGAAGCAATATCTGCGGGGGAAAGAGCTCCTGTGGCTACTTGATACAGTAAGGGTTGAAAGAGGTGAAAATTGCGTTTATCAATGAGGGTTACTTCCACAGAGGTGTTTTTTAGGTCTTTCGCCGTATATAAACCTCCAAAACCACCACCGACAATCACAACTTTAGCTTGCTTTGTCAAGGTTTTACCGTTCATAACTGTTTTAAACTCCTGTTTCCTTACTGATAATGTCAAGGGAATTCCCAATAAACTTTCTTAGTTTAACTCATAATGTCTTAACAATAAGTTACTGATTTAACTTATGTTCGCAGTTGGGATTTTTTCAGTCCCTTGGTGAAGGCTGAAAAATCACATCAATTGTCAGTTATCCATTATCTATTTATAAGTTTTTTTGATAGATTATATAAATAAAAATAATGAAATATTTTGGCTAAAAAAATTGATTATTTTTAGCCTAACCTCTTTTTGAGTCATAGTATTGTAATTTAAACTTTACTTTGTTGATGTGTTATTAACTATCAAGGATGATGTGATTGTGTACAATAAGTCTATTTTGATTTAATTGGAACAGTATTCAGTAGTCTTAATACTACCACTGACCGAAAACAAGGGTTCCAAGCCTCCAAATTTAATGATCGGTAATTCTAAATTATACATTTTGATTGACCTTGTTTTTTTATAAACATTAGTTATGATTAATGTTTATTTTTATGATTGGGGATACTATTAATAGTATCCCTATTTTCTTTTTTTAGAACTATTCTAATATTGTACAGGTAAAGGATCAAGACTCCGCCAAAGATACCATGTTGCTACTGTACGATAAGGTTTCCAAGGTTTTGAAAGTTCCACAATTTGTTCTTTAGTTAAGGGTTTTTCTTTCCCATAATGATGTTGAATGGCATTGATAAGTCCTAAATCACTAACAGGAAAAATATCCGGTCGGTGTAAATAAAAAATCAAAAACATTTGCGCAGTCCAAGGGCCAATTCCTTTGATAGATGTTAATTCTTTGCTTACTTCAATATCACTCATCTCTTCCCAAGTTTGGGGATTTAAAACACCCTGCTCAAATCCTTGACAAATATTAGTAATGTAGCTAACTTTTTGACGAGATAATCCACATTGACGTAAAGCTTTTTCATCGGCAGCTAAATAATTTTTAATAGAAATATTGCCTAGTAAAGATTCCAGTCTTTCACTGATAGCATTAGCTGCATTGACAGAAATTTGCTGCCCTATAATAGCTTTAACTAATGTCAAAAAAGCATCGTTATAATTAATCATTATTTCTGAGGGATATGAAGAAATTAAATAAGCTAAAACATTATCTTTTTCTGTTAAATAATTCTTTGCTTGCTGCCAATAATTAGTACAATTCATAACATCTAAATATATATCAAAAGTTTCTTGTTTATCTAGCTTAACATCTTTTTTTAAGAAGTGATTTAAACTAAAATTATATCTTACTAAAACTCATGAATCTAAAAGTTGTTATATAATGAGTATAATCAACTTAATTAAGCAAGGGTATAAATAATGGATTTATTAATTTCTTGGCTCATTACAGCCATTAGTTTATTAATTATTGCGCAACTACCTATTGGTGTTGAAGTAGATAATTTTGGTAAAGCATTAGTATCTGCTATTGTTTTTGGTCTTCTTAATGCAATAATCAAACCAATTTTGGTAGTCTTAACGATTCCTATCACAATATTAACATTGGGCTTATTTGGGTTTATTATTAATGCCATTATTTTTGGTTTAGCTGCTGCCTTAGTTCAAGGCTTTCGTTTACGTTATGGATTTTGGAGTGCTATTTTTGGCTCAATTTGCTTAAGTTTTGTTAATGGTATTTTATCTCAAATAATAGCATCAGCAAGTTAATTAAACTTAATAGAATATTATTATAAAAAGTAACACGGCCTTCTAGGCTGTCAATTTTAATCCTTTATGTTCTAAGCGCAAATTCAAACAAAAAATGGATCAATATAATAAAATTAATTTAAAAATTGATTGGAAGCAATTAGTTCGAGAATATAAGAAAAAATATTCTAATTATAGAGTTCAGGAAAAAAAGAGATTTTATCAAGTATTTCCTCAAGTAAATCCTAAAATACCTGAAACAATTCAATTACGGGATTATCAACAGACAGCAATTATTAACTGGTTTAAAAATAAGGGAAGAGGAACTTTAAAAATGGCCACAGGAAGCGGTAAAACGATTACTGCTTTAGCCATCACTACAGAATTATATCAAAAAATAGGCTTACAAGTTTTATTAGTTGTTTGTCCATATCGTCATCTCGTTGTTCAGTGGGAAAAAGAATGTCAACGTTTTAATCTTAATCCCGTTTTAGCTTTTGAAAGTATTTATAATTGGCAGAGTACCCTATGCAGAGAATTATATAAGATTCAATCTAATCAACAATCTTTTTTAACAATTATTACAACAAACTCAACCTTAATTAAGCAAGGATTCCAATCTCAAGTTAAATTTTTCCCTGACAAAACTTTGATTGTTGGTGATGAAGCACATCATTTAGGTTCCCCTAGTTTGGAAAGTCGTTTACCCCGCAATATTGGTCTAAGATTAGCCTTATCTGCTACTCCAGAAAGATATTTTGATGAAGAAGGAACCGAGGCATTATTAGACTATTTTGGAGCAGTTATTAAACCAGAATTTACTTTGAGTGATGCCATTAAAAAAAAGGCTTTAGTGCCTTATTTATACTATCCTATTTTTGTTAATTTAACAGAATCAGAAGCATTCATTTACGCTAAATTAACCCAACGTATAGGTTGGGCATTAGGGAAAAATGAAACTTTGAAAAATAACGAAAATTTAACGGCTTTATTGATTCAGAGATCCCGTTTAATCGGCACAGCAGAAAACAAATTAACCGCCTTAAGAAATTTGATGAGAACTCACTTGAATACGAATCATACCTTATTTTATTGTGGAGATGGAACGTTAGACAATAATTTCACTAACTATCAGAAACAAATTGAAGCTGTGACCCATATTTTAGGAAGAGAATTAGGTTATCGTGTTAATACATATACTACAGAAACAACCTTAGAAGAAAGAGAAAAAATATGTCAACAATTTAAAAAAGGAGACTTACAAGGATTAGTCGCCATTAAATGTTTAGATGAAGGCATAGATATTCCAGAAATACGACAAGCTGTAATTTTAGCCAGTAGTGCCAACCCCCGTCAATTTATTCAAAGAAGAGGACGAGTTTTACGACCCCATCCTCATAAAGAACAAGCGATTATCTATGATATGATAGTTATGCCACCCGATTTAGAGCGACAAACTTGGGAGGTAGAACGAAATCTATTACGAAAAGAGTTAAAACGGTTTATGGAGTTTGCTAAAATAGCTAAAAATGCAGAAGAAGCAAGTCAAAAATTTATTGAAATTCAAGAAAAATATAACCTTTAAACTTATTTATTCTTGATTCGTCCCTTCATCGGTAAAATCAATAAAATCAATCAAAACGTATTATTATGGCAGGACATAGTAAGTGGGCTAATATTAAACGACAAAAAGAAAGAGTTGACGCAAAAAAGGGTAAAACCTTTGCTCAATTATCCCGCGCTATTATTGTAGCAGCTAAACACGGAACTCCTGATCCGGCCGGAAACTTTCAATTACGGACAGCCATCGAAAAAGCAAAAGCCGCCGGTATTCCTAATGATAACATTGAACGGGCGATCGCTAAGGGGGCAGGAACTTATGAAAATGACGATACTATCTACGAAGAAATTCGTTATGAAGGCTATGGAGTAGGAGGCGTTGCCATCCTCATAGAAGCGTTTACTGATAATAGAAATCGCACCGCAGCAGACTTACGCTCTGCCTTCAACAAAAATGGAGGAAACTTAGGGGAAACTGGATGTGTGAGTTGGATGTTTGCACAAAAAGGTGTGGTCAGGATTGAAGGGAATATTAATGAAAATGCCTTATTAGAAGCTTCAATGGAAGGAGAGGCCGAAACTTATGACTTATTTGAAGATGGGGATGAGCCGGGGGCAGAAGTCTTTACCGAAAGGCCAAACTTAGATACTTTAAGTCAAATTTTCAGTGATAAAGGTTTTAATGTTACTGAAGTTGAATTGAGATGGATTCCTAATAATGTAGTCGAGATTGATGACGGTGAACAAGCAAAATTGATTATTAAATTAATTGAAGTTTTAGAATCTTTGGATGATGTGCAAAATGTAACTGCCAATTTTGAGATGTCTGATCAATTAATGACTTTAAGTTTAGCGTGAATATTTATCTTGTTCTGATCTGGGTTTAGTATTACGGAGTATTAGGGGCTTAATAATATTAAGCCCCTACAAACTCATTTTATTGAATTAAGTTTGAATTTGAATGTCCTAACTAATTTTTGTACTGCTATACTCCTTAGAACTTGCTAAAAAGTGGGTTTGAGATTCTCCTGCTTTTTGCAAGTGCTTACTCATTTCAAACACCCCTAATACAATCATGATCCATTCAATGAGTAAGGGGGCAACAACAGATGTCACCGTTAAGGTTTGTGAATAATTCTCGAAAACCACTAAACTGAAAATTGTAAAAAACCAAGGGCTCGAAAAATCATCAGGACTAAGCTCTAACAAGCCAAACAAAATAGGTGGAATTACCATTAAGAGTGCAATGACAGCAGTAGCTATTAAACTGGGTTTTGGGAGTTTAAATAAGAGGATTCTTTGACCCACAATACCATAAAATATCAGTATATTTGAGGTAATAAATAGCCCCAATAAAATTTCCCAAGGATTGTGCAATGGTACTAGGAAAATACTAGGAATAATATAAGCCAGAAGAATCACTAGATTCAAGGTTATTGCTAAAGTTGAAGGACTTTTTTCTCCTAAGATTAAATCTTGTAGCAAAGAACGGCTATGTTTAGGATTTTGGTGGCGATATCTTGCCCAATCATGTAATACTTGACGCTGGGGACTAAGGGCAACCATCAATAAACAAGCAAAGATGACAATGAAGATTTGTAAAATGATTAGATTTTCAAAAAGATGATGTTCAAAGCGTCCATGACGTCCTGATTGAAAAACAAATCCTGTGGTAATAGCAATAAAACTAACAGAGATACCATAACTATTGATTTTACTTAACCAGGTAGTATTTGGAGTGCGAAAACGGCGGTTTAAAGCTTGATTAATCCAATAAGTCCATAACAGATAATTGGCAAAAATAAAGCTGATTCCTAACCAAGAATTGTCCCAAAATTGTTTACCATACCAAGCAAAATTATTCAGGGTTTCATAATCAAGATCGACTGTTTTAACAGGAATATAAGTGGACTTAACTAGATAAGATAATAAGGTCCCTGGATAAAACAGCATCATCCAATCGAAAGGATTATGGAAAATAAAATCATGACCAGAAAGAAGAATGCTGGTAGTAAAAATCAGGAATTGTAAAATAATTCCACTACCAAGAAAAGATTGAAATCCCCCTAACCCTGAACTAATTAAACCAAAAAATAAGGATAGACTAAAGAAAAAAGCACAACTTATAAGAATTCCTCCATAGTAAGACAAAATTAAACCAGGAGCAATGTGTGCTTGCAATCCAGCTAGTAAATGTAAGGGAAATAAAAGGAGGCACAAAAAGTAGATAATAGAGGGAACTCCTAATATTTTTCCCAGAAAAATATTGTTAGAAGAACGAGGACTTAAACGAATGAAATTTAGAGTGCCTCTGTTTTCTTCTTTTGATAAATCAGCAATTAGTAAATAAGTTCCCGCAGCTAATAGAATAAACAAACCAATGACACTAAGAGATTTAAAAATATCTAACCACCAAAGTTGCCAATTAATAACCCAATTTCCCAATAAATCTGGTATACAATAGAGTTGTTTATAAGGGGCATAAGCATTTGGGGGTGGGGTAGCAGTACAATAGCGACTATATTGCAAATCAGGGGCATTGATTACGTTAGGATCAATAGGTAGCTTTCCACTATATGTTAATAATAGTAAAATTTGAATGCCAATAGCAATAACGGCTGCAATCGATAAATTACGAGTTTTTAAGCGTCCTTTTAATTCTCGAAATAATTGGGGATTCCAGTCTCCAATTTTATCAAAATAAGTGAGTAGCATAAACTTGAGTCTCCTCTTTTTGGGTGGTGTTGACGTTGATAAGATATCGTCGTTAACGACAGGGTTTAATTATGAGGCTTGTTGATGACCTAAATTGAGAAAGATCGATTCTAAGTCTTCTTGAGTACAATGAAATTCAGCAATGGGAAGCCCTTGATTGATGAGATATTTTAACAATTCTGCACTCTCTTCATCTCGTCCTGAAAAATTCACCCGCAAACTATTTGTGTGGGGCATGATTTCCCAAGTTTCGACTTGAGCAAATTGTTTGATTTCTATTTCTAAGCGTTCTAAATTTCCTAAGGTTTTGATAATGATTTGTTGATGGGATAACCTTTCATAAAGGTCTTTTAAGGTGGTACTTTCCACTAAACATCCCAATTCCATAATACCAATAGATGTACATAATTCAGCTAAATCACTCAAAACATGAGAAGAAATTAAGATAGTTATCCCTGCCGTTTGTAAGACTCTAATGATTTCTCTAAACTGCATCCTAGCAATAGGATCTAAACCAGAAACTGGTTCATCTAATAACAATAAAACGGGATCATGTAAAATGGTTCTGGCTAAACTTAAACGCTGTTTCATCCCCCGTGATAGGTTTTTGATTTTACTGTTTCTTTTACTGGTTAATTGAACTAATTCTAGGATTTCTTGAAGACGACGATGACGGTGGGGGGATTTAAGATGATAGAGTCTAGCAAAATAGTCTAAATAATCCCAAACATTTAGGTCTTCATATAAGGGAAAATCATCGGGAAGATAGCCTAGTTTTTGTTTGAGATGGGGACGACTATTGTCTCTTAATAAGCGATCGCCATAGATATAAATTTCTCCCGTGGTGGGTTCTTCTGCGGCTGCTAACATTCGGATTAATGTGGTTTTTCCAGCACCATTAGGTCCAATTAATCCATAGACTTCCCCCGCCTCGACTTCTAATTCCAACTTATTGACAGCAATATGACGCTCAAATTGCTTGGTTAGGTTGGCCGTAGCGATCGCTAATTCTTTGGTCATCGGATTCCCCTTTGACAATGATTCATAAGCCTAGCTTAGCTTTTTATAAGCGAAAATGACTACTCTAGGTCGATATTAATCTTTTATATTGCGCAATATTGGGCAATGTGTGCGCTAAAGTAATTTGAATTAATATTTTTGTAACTTTGTCGACATAATTCACTTTAGGTTGATTATTAAAGCTAAAGTTCGTTATCATGTTCGTCAAGATTAACCTACAGTTACGGTCATACTGTGCTAATAGGTTACTCTCTTTTGGTGAGGAGTGTTCGACACGGAATTATGACTAATTTACCCCCCAGCCCACCCCCAGATCCTTCTGGGGGAGGTACAAGTGTTTTTCGCAAGTTGGTTAATTTTATTAAAAAACCCTCTACCATCATTACAGGTGGGGTGTTATTTTCTTTGGGGATTGGGACATACGCAGGTGTTAATTATTTTGTCTATCAAAAGTTATCCCCTCTCTTATCAACGGAGTTGAGTAAAGTATTAGAAAGAGAGGTAAGAGTTGGAGAGGTTGAAAGTTTTTCTTTGAACAGGATTCGCATTGGACGTTCTTCTATTCCCACCACAGAAACAGATTCTGATCGGGCTGATATTGAGGGACTAACGGTTCAATTTAATCCTTTGCCTCTTTTAATGGGACAACCGTTAGATGTTGATATTACCATCGACGATCCTAATTTATATATAGAACAAGATTCGTCAGGAGAATGGGTAAAATTACCAGAATTTGAAGAAGGAAAAGAGCTAAATTTACCCATTGATATTCGGGCTGATATTATTCTCAATAATGCTAACATTTCTATCCTTCCTCAAGGTTTTGACGAACTGGTTAAACTGAAAGCGGATGGCAAGGCCGGATATATTTATAAATCTAATGATGATCAAGTTGTTAGTTATAATTTAGATGTTGATTTACTCAGTAGTGCCGTAAACATTGAAGGGAAAACAAATATCAAATCATGGCAAACTGAAGCTCAATTGATGATTTCTCAATTATCGTTGCCTGAATTAGCTGGATTAATTCCTGATTTACCTGTTAGTATAAAAGAAGGTTTGATCGAGAGCAATTTAAACATTAACTTACCTTCCTTAGAAGGAATAGAAGCAACAGAAGGATTGGGAAAATTTGAAATTTCTGATCTTGAAGCAGCCCTGAAACCTTTAAAGGTTCCTATAACCCTTAGTTTAGGACTGGAATTTTTAGGAAAAAGCGTTAATTTTAGGGATACTCGATTAAGTTTAGGGGAGTTTAATACGGATGTTGAAGGGTCAGTAAATTGGCAAGATGGTTATAATATTGATATTAATGTGAATCCATTTCTTCTCAGTAATTTATCCAAGATTTTAGAGATTAAGTTACCTATTAATTTACAGGGAGAAATTGGAGGCAAAATAAGTTTAAGAGGAGAAATAAAGAACCCGATTTTAACAGGCAGCATTAACAATACTCAAACATTATTAATAGAGAAAACAGCCATCCGAGATTTTAAAACTGTCTTTCAAGCAACCTTAAATCAAATCAATCTTCAACAATTACAAATTAAACCAATAGTCGGTGGTGATATTACTGCAACAGGAAAAGTTGATTTAGGCATTCTAGAAGCCTTAGAAGAAAACAGAAAAATAGATTGGCAAAAGATGCCCATTGCTCTAGCATTTACAGCAAATTTACCAGGAGAAAAGTTAGCCCAACCTTATTATCAGTCTCCTCAAAATGTTAGTATTGGAACCATTACTGCTAAAGGTCAAGTGGGGGGTGAATTAGGAGATCCAAAAGGAAAAATAGAATGGTCTGCCCCTGGTATTATAAATGTTTCAGGGGAAAATATTTCAGGTAGAGGTTCTATTCTTTTAGGGAATAAAAATATCTTAATTCAAGATACTGTTTTAAGCTCTAATCAAGGCAATATTACAGTACAAGGATTAGGAAATATCGATAAAAAACAATGGCAAACTTTGATTAAAGCTAATCAATTCTCCCTTAATCCTTTTGTCGAACTTGCTTGTTCTTTCGTCCCGTGTAATAACGAAATTTTAAGCCAAACTGTTACCCTCAGTAGTGGCAATATTAATCTTACCGGAAAACTCGATAATTTTGCTCTCGATACCATTAAAAGCCAAGGAAACCTGAATCTACAGATAGGACAAGGTGCGATCGCTTTAGAAACAGCCTTATCTCAAGGAAATATTAGTGGAAGGGCAGTAGTTTCTGGCTTACCCCTTGATCCATACATTCCTAATGTAACTGTTCCTGTACAACTCAATAGAAGCAATGTCAATCTATCGGGTTCCCTCACCAATATCTTCCAAAATGGACAGTTGAACATTAACCGTCTCAATGTCAATGGTAATGTACAGTTAAGTGTCAACCGAAGCCCCATTAACGCGAATATAGAGGTCAGTAACGGTATTTTAACTACTTTAGCTCAAGTGGGAACCATTGCCCTCAACCCTATCATTGCCAACTTACCGGTACAATCAACTTTAGTCAGCAGTGATATTATTCTCACGGGCAACCTCAACTCTCTCCTGTCTTCCCTAGGCGACACCCCCGATATTAGTAGTTTTCGGGGCAATGCTGATGTAAAATTAACGGTAGATGGTAGTCCTATCAACGTCGTTGGTGACTTAGGCAGTGGTCAAGTTCGAGGGGTGGTAGACCTTTCTGGCTTATCCTTGGATAATCTGGTTCCTAACTTGCCCATTACTGCTCAATTAGTGGGAGGGCAAGCGATCGTTTCTAGTCAAGTTCTACCTCTACTCTCCACAAAACCCGATCTTAGTACCGCCCAAGCACTCGTTAACCTACAACTGGCAACCGCAGACGGAACTATCGACACTTTAACCCGTTTACAAAATAATCAGTGGACAAGCGAAATCACTGCATCTAACCTCAAACCTGCACTGATTCTGACTCAAATTCTTCCAGATGCCCCAAAAGTTGATATAAATGACTTAAATGCTGAAATTTCTCTTTCAGGCAGTATCTCCAGCCTTTTCGACGAGGGTGGAATTTTACCGATTAATGCCAACAATATTACAGTTCAGGCCGATGGACAAAGCTTAAATGCCACTGGGCAGATTCTCGTTTCCAACCCCCTCACTGCCCCAGATGCCACGGTTAACCTTTCTGTAGAAGCCACTTCCACCCTAGATGATTTACCCTTAACTCAACTCATTTCCTTAGTTCCTCTAGAACAAGACTTTCTCCCCGAAGAACTAGAACTCAAAGGGGTTGGGGAGTTTCAAGGAACCCTGAGCGGGAAAAACCTACTAACCGCCCCCACCAATCCTGGCAATATTCAACTTATAGGAGACCTAACCTTACGCAACTTTGCCTTTAACGATCGCATTTTTGAACCCTTACTAACAGGTAAAATCGAGGCCAGTCTAGGTCAAACCATTGCTCTAGACTTACGAGGGAATGAAGATGTCATTGCTGCATCTTTGCAACCTTGTATCCGTGAAGACTGTCCCTTGCCTTACCTTCCCGTCGCCTTTGAACTGCGTCAGCAAGCAGGGGAGCAAGCCCCCATTGCCGTAACAGGTAGGTTACGAGGAGAAGAATTAGTCACGAAGATTGAGCAATTTCCTCTGGACATCTTTAAAATTGCTCCAGGACAAAACTATGGTATTCCTGGCTTTTTGTCAGGGAAAGTAGAAACGGAGGTTGTTATTAACCCCTACACCTTAGAAGGAAGAGGAAGACTGATCATCGACAATCCCAGTATTGGCTTTGTAGAAGCAACCCAACTCACCGCAGATGTCATTTATCAAAACAATATTGCCCGCTTGCAGAACGCAACTCTTAGCTTAGGTCAAAGTTTATATGCTGTGCAAGGATCACTTAATTTAGAATCAGGGGATATCGATGGTCGGTTAAATATAGAAGAAGGTCGTGTCCAAGACCTCTTTATTGCTCTTAAAATCTCCAATGTGGAACGTTTGCTAGACTTACTAAAGATTAAACCCATTGACTATCAAAATGCCACCGCCATACCTCCCCAGTCCGTAGGAAACCCCGATGGCAATATTGCTGAACAAATCAACTTACTAGCTGTAATTGACCAAAAAATTCGAGAAATAGCCAATCAACGAGAAAAAGGTGGAGTTCCCACTGAACTCGATATTCGAGGTAATTTTAATACAGAGATTGTCTTAGGAGGGACGATTTATCGACCCAATATTAGTGTTGCCTTAAGCGGAACAAACTGGGAATGGCATCCCCAAACTTCCTATCCCGATGTCATAGAACCTTTGGGGTTAGTAATACGCGATCAATCGTTTATTCCCATCAATGAAATTACCCTGAATGCTGATTTAACCAATAATGTCTTGACTATTAATCCTGCTGCTATTCAGATTAATAGAACTCGTTTAGGTTTAGAAGGAACGTTTTCTTTACAAGAAGTGGCCGCAAATTGGCAGGTTAATTATTTATCTATTGATACCATTAATAACTTTATCAAGGTTCCCCTCGATGCAACCGGTGCCTTAAATGCTTCAGGATCGATTGGTGGTAGTCCCTTTAATCCCCAACTCCAAGGACAATTTGCCTTGGTGGATGCAACCTTTCAAGGAAGACCTATAGATGCTACGATCAGTGGAGAATTTGCCTATGAAAATGCGAGATTTCAACTCTTAACCAATGATAATTCCCTAGTTTTTGCCTCTCTAGATATTCCTTTTCCTACTTACGCCGATAATGATGCTTTTGCTATCAATATTAGGTTAGATACAGAAGCATTAAAATTGGTCAGTATTTTAACAGGTGAACAGGTTTTCTTAGCAGGGGGAGAAGGGGAAATTAATGCCCAAGCAACGGGGAACCTAGATATGTCTGAAGGTTTGTTAATATCGAACTTAAATGCAGGGGGAACGATAACTTTAAACGAAACCGTTTTTCAAAGCGTAGCCTTACCGCAACCCCTAACGGTTACTGGCAGAGTTTCCATTAATGATCAAGTGATTAATGTTGAACAAATACAAGGCAACTTTGCTGATAGTAACCTCAATATTTCCGGAATTTTACCCTTATTTCAACCCCAAAATAATTTAGAAAACCCGTTAACGGTTGCTATCGATAAAGGAGAAATTAACCTGGAAGGATTATATAGAGGATTAGTGGATGGTAAAATAACTGTCAGAGGTTCAGCTATTCAGCCCGTGGTTGGTGGCAATGTAAAATTAGCAAATGGAGAAATATTTATCCCAACTAACTTAGCAAGTCAAGAAGAAACCGTAGCGGAAATTAATCGATGGATTTTGCCCAGAAACCGTAGTCGAGTCGCTAGTAATCAACCGACTCCTTTTGTGCCAGAATTAGATGGCTTTGAGGTAAGTTTAGAAAATTTATTTGTTGAAATTTTTCCTATTTTTAGATTCGATTTTGGTGGAGATGTTGTAGTAGATGGTTCTTTAGCAGATTTAACTGCTTTACAACCAGAAGGGTTTATTAATATTAATCGAGGGGTGGTAAACTTTTTAGAAACTCGCTTTTTTGTGCAACGTCGTAATAAAAATCAAATCGCTTTTTCACCAGATAAAGGGTTATTAGATCCTCGACTGGATCTTTCTTTAAGAACAATTGTATCAGAAGTTCCAAATACTACAAAAAATATCCGTTCAGCCGATACAACCGAAATTCCTGATGATAGTCTTAATAAAGTACAACGGATTAATATTAATTTAGGGCTTAATGGACAATTATCTCAGTTAGTTCCCAACTTAGGGAAAGAGGAATTTCAAATTTGTCAAATACAAGATCCTCTTAAACCCATTGATACGACAACTAGCTTATCTCAAGAAGACTTGGATAAAGTGAGTACCTGTTTACAAACTCTCGCAGCACAAGGAACGAGTAATGAACAATTATTAGCTAATCCTGTGATCAGTTTAACAAGTAGTCCCCCTAGAAGTCAGGGACAAATTGTGCGTTTACTAGGAGAACAATTGATTGTTTTAGCAGAAGCCTTGCAAGGACAAAGTACCTCACAATTACTACAATTTGGGATTGTACAACTTGCCTTACCTATGGTATTCCAAACGGTTATCTATGACATCGAAACGACAGTCAGCGATACCATTAATAGTGCAGAATTCAGGATTGTTCCTTTTCTAGAAACCATCTATGAAGTAGAAGATAAAGGTTATGTTCGTCTTTCCTACGATTACGCCTTTAATGAGTTTCGTATGAGATATGAGAAACGATTTTAATAAGCAGGGTGGGCAATCCCCACCCTACTTATTCATGGTAAAGATTTATCCTAATGTCGGGCAGAATACCCCATACTTCTACAAGATGGGGACGGGGCTTTTAAAGTGCGGAAGTGGTTCCGCACTTTAAAAGCCCCTCATGAATGACCGACCAAAATATAAACCGACCGAAGGGAGTCCACATAAAACTTAACTTTTTTGCACAAAATAGATAACAGATGCTAGAGTATCCTTAAGGAGGTACTAGACATGGGTAATAAAGCGTATAAATTTCGGTTGTATCCAAATCAAGAACAGCAACAATTCTTAGCAAAATGTTTTGGTTGTTCAAGATTTGTGTATAACTATTTTCTGCGCTTAACTACTGATATCTATGCCGACTGTAAAAAGAGCTTAAGATACAAAGAATGGGCTAAATTACTAACATCTCTAAAAAAAGAG
Organism: Crocosphaera sp.; assembly: GCA_030064935.1. GTDB lineage: Bacteria > Cyanobacteriota > Cyanobacteriia > Cyanobacteriales > Microcystaceae > Crocosphaera. The sequence goes on from JASJEA010000059.1 coordinate 26,835, forward strand.
TTTGAGTGGCTAAAAGAGGTCAATTCTCAAGCATTACAGCAAACGCTTAAAGATTTAGAAACTGCTTATTCTCGCTTTTTTAAGGGATTAGCCAAGTTTCCTAGATTCAAGAAAAGGTCTAATAAGCAATCCTTTCGAGTTCCTCAACACTTTTCTATGACCTCAGAAGAGAAGTTACAACTTCCGAAAATGTCTCCTATTAAGATGATAATTCATCGAGAAATAGAAGGAGATATTAAAAGTGTAACGATTAGTAAAACTGCATCAGGAAAATATTATGCCTCAATTATTACAGAGTTAGACATCCCAAAAGCTCCCTTAAATGGGGAAAAAATCGGGATGGATCTAGGACTTAAAGATTTTTGTATTACCAATAAACCTGAAAAGTTTGAGAATCCTCGTTATTTCCAACGTTCATTAAGAAGGTTAAAAATTAGACAAAGGAGGTTAAGTCGAAAAGACAAAGAATCTAACAATAGAAAAAAAGCTAGAGTTAAAGTAGCCAAAATTCACGAAAAAGTTGCTAACCAAAGATTAGACTATCAACACAAAATAAGTCTCAAGTTAACTAACGAGAACCAAGTTATTAGTTGTGAGGACTTGAATATTAAGGGGATGGTTAAAAATCGAAAACTAGCCAAGCAAATTAGTGACGTAGCATGGGGACAGTTCCTAACCCTTTTAGAATACAAAGGTGACATCTATGGATGTGAAATAAAACTCGTGAAAAGATTCTTTCCTAGTTCTAAAAGATGTTCTAGTTGTGGGTATATCAAAGAAGATTTAACCCTAAAAGATAGAGATTGGACTTGTCCAAAATGTCATGCACATCACGACAGAGATATTAACGCCTGTCATAATTTGCTGCAATTCTCTGATGGATATATAGGGCAGGAAGTGTCCGAATCTACGCCTAACCAGACAGTTGAAACACTGTGTATCAAGAGCAGTAGTTCTTGAGGGTAGGAAGCCCCACCCTCAACGTAGTAGGGTGGGGTACTTCACTAAGTACGGTTAAAGGAAACAATCCAAGTACCGATATAAACCCTTAAAGGAATTTGTCCTGAGGTTAAAACATCACAGATGAAATAATAAGTGCCAGAACTTGGGTTTTTCAGATTAGAAAAGACAATTTCGGCTGCATTCCCTGCTTCGAGGGGTTCTTTGAGATCAATTTCTATAACGCGACTTTCCTTATCCCAATAAACATCTTTAAGGGGAAGGGACTCGCCGTCAACTCTTACCTCTACGGAATTGGTGTTAAATTTACCATCAAATTCAGGATCTTTAAGATAAGAGATAAAAAACTTACTGACTCCTTGACTTAACTTCTTCTTTTTGATCCGAAGTCTCATCCGTTCACCCATAAATCTGGGCCGTCCATCGAAGTCTAGTTTATACCCTAGAATATCACTCCGTTCTTCTACACCACTAAAAATCACTAACCCTGGATTACCATTGGCTAGGGATAGGGGTTGCACACCGGTTAAGACACACCCAGACAAGGCTAAAGCTGCTATAACACGCTTTGATAGCCCTCTGGCTATGTTTGTTACTTTACTCATAATTAACTCTGTTTTAGAATCACTCGTTTTCAATACAGAGCGATAATTGTTCACTCCTGATGATAAGGATAACAAAAGAGTGACCTAAAAGGCTTGACAATTTTTGTTGACGTTCTAGGGCAATTTTCTTTATATTTACTGAGGAGGACTCTCAGAAGAGGGTTCTTCGGAGGGAGTTGTTTCCGTAGGAGGTGGGGATAATTGAGGTTCAGGTTCTGTAATTTCAGGACTAGGAATGAAAAACAGAGCAAAGGCAGCCACAACCAAACTAGCAATGCCTAAAGTAGCAGGAACCGCTCGCTGTGCCAAGGGTTCATCTGGGGGACGATAACGACGAGAGATAGGTTGTAATTGTAGAGTTAGGTCTGGTAAGGTGCGACTATCAGCAAAAAATTGATCAATGCTTTCTACTAAATCAAATAATTGAATGGTTGTTAAGAGAATTTCTACAGGGTTTTCACTTTCGGGGCCAGGATACCAGGTGAGGCGATGACGATATTCCCCTGGAACGCTTTCTAAATTAAATTTATCCTCTTGTGCTTGACCATAAACAGGGTGAGGAATACCACTTAGATACCCTTGAGCGTATTCACTGACCGTTTTAACCAAATTCTCCAAAAAATCACGACCTCCTTGTAATTTTTGCTCTACCCCCATAAATTGACATTGAGCATTGACTAAAATTGAAAGAACAGGACGAGGATCGCTGGTATCACTGGGGGATAAACTATTACTCATTCCTTCTAAGAGTAAAGTGCAATTGGGTAAACTATACTTACGTTGAATATTCACGCAACCTCCCCATCAAATAAACTAATCCAAAAGCGTTGCAAGCCAGTGGTTCCTGTACAAAATAATAGCTGTTTTAGTAATAATAAAGCCAGTTCATTTAACTCTTCTTCCGATGCAAGATAGACTGAAACCTTAGCACGACGGGGGTTCATGCGACTACGAAAATGGGCACGAAATTGATCTAAATACTCAGCTAAGAGAAAGTGACAAGTCACAGGTAAGCCTTTGTCACGCATTTGCTGTTCTGCCAATAATAATTGACGAATCTGTACAGTTAACGGTTTGACACGATAATTGGCGATAACGACTAGGGCTTTTGCTTGTTCAATGGTCAAGGTATTACGGGTGTAAGCCCGTCGCCAAGGGTTACTCGAACGGAGTCGCCAAAGTGCAATACGATTTTTGATGATCTCCTGAAGATTGAAATGTTTCACCGTTGTTAACATCTTCTCTGAAGCCCCTAACTCCAGGGCTTCAAGGGCTAATAATAAAAGATCGATGTGTTGTTGAATACGCGCAGCACATCGTTGTCCAGAAATCGTAAAATCTGGCAAAACATCTAAAACCATTGGTTTTGAATCAACAGAAGAATTGGAATCGGACATTGTGCTTACAAAAGGACTCATCTAACCATAGCATTAGATATCATATCTCAAATCTAGGATAAGGGTTGACTTCTCCTCCGCATAAATGACGGAGGATTCTAAGCAGATGCAAAGCAACGGGTTAAAACCAGGTTGCTTTGCCTCTTTTAGCTGATCAGAACTTTAATTTCTGGGGACGCGTCAAAACGCCCCTAGACACTCGACTTAAATCAAAATTTAAGTGTTGTGCTTACTTCTTGATTCAGTGGCTCATAGGGTAAACCTTTGTTTATCATTGCCTAATGCCCATTTAGCTTTGAGACAACCTTTGTACTGATTCTCCTCCTAACAAGTCATGGGCATCTACCAGAAAGTCAGGAATTTTATCGCGATGAGGACTATGGATTAAAGCTTGAGATAAATCCAATTTTTGAACATTCTCAGCATTTTGCCCAGGAAACCAATGGCCTCCATTTCCCAATAAGTTATATCTCTTTTTTCCATATTCGACCATGTCGTAAGATAAGGCTAAATTCCGTAACCATAAAATTGTTTTAATATTAATATTTCCTGGGGTTGCCTGATGCTCCGGTAAACCATGCTCCCAAGTTTTAAACCAATCTTCCCCTAATGTTTTTTTTGCTTCTTCTTCTAATCGAGTCAAAATCGGCTCTAAGATAGTTTGGGCATCTTCAAATAAGGAAATGGTCTTTAAATGCTCATCAAAATCCGTAGCACGAGCAGCCCCTAAGCTGAGGGTATGCACTTGCGGATGGGATAAACAAAAAAGATCATTAAATACCATCGGACTTAAGGGTTGACATAATTTTACTAATTTTTCGGGGGGATCATACAGTTTTCCTCCTTTATCAGAAGGACTAATAATAAAGACTCCTAGATCATGTTTTTTCGCTGTCTCTATGGCTGGCCAATTCGTTTGGTTAATATAGTACCAATGGAGATTAACATAATCAAAACAATCCGTTTCTATGGTTTTTTGAATAACTTTCGTTGAACCATGAGTAGAAAAGCCAATAAAACGAACTTTTCCCTGTTGTTGTAATTTTAGAGCTTCATCTAAACATCCCCCCGGACGGATGCAGTAGTCTAAAATTTCATCTGTATTAATTCCGTGTAAACCTAATAAGTCAACATAGTCCAACCGTAAAAATTTCAAAGATTGATTAAATTGATCACGAAATTGTTTAGGATCTTCTTTAGGTGATACTTTAGTCTGAATAATTAATTTATCCCTAGGAAATTTAGGGAGTATTTTTCCTAGCTGCATCTCTGATGTACCGTAACCTCTAGCGGTTTCAATATGATTGATGCCTACTTCTAAAGCTCTGTTAATGGTTGCTTCTAAATTACGTTGATTCTCCTGAGGAATTTGCCAGTTAGGAACATCTTTCCACTTATATTGATAACGCATTCCTCCACAGGAAAAGACTGGCATCTCTAATTCTGTACGACCAAATCTTCGATATTCCATGATAATTAATTGGTAATCCTTAAATAGTTGAACCTAGAAGTTTGTTGATTTTTTTAGGACTGAGCCGGTTGAGTAATTATTTCTAGAATTTTTTGTTTATATTCATCTTGGAACAGAGAATCTACGCAAACCTGAGCGACTTTTGTTCGGGGAATACTACCCTCAAACAGAGTATCTGCGGATGACACCAAAATCGGATCTGAGTTATCCTCGTTCTTAAGGCCACCAGGGCGAACAATAGTGTATTTTAATCCACTATTTTCTAAATAGGTTTCGGCTTGTTTTTTCCAATACAAAACTAACCAGAAAAGATTTAAGGGATGAAAGAATTGGGAGACACATAAAGAAGAAACCAGGACAAATTGTTCTATTCCTCGGTCTTTAGCAATGTTAACTAAGTTTTTTGTCCCTTGATAGTCCACCTGGTAAGGTCCGCTAGGATCAAAGCTCGGTCTAGCACCTGTGGCACAAACCAAAACGGTACAGTCAGCTATGGCCTTGGTCAAACTGTCGAGATCCAAGACATCCCCTACCACTAACTCAACTTCGGGGGGCAATATCTTTTTACCTGTATCGAGATCGCGGATTAGTGCTCTAACTGGAATTTGACGATTGACCAATTCTCGGACAATTCGACGGCCAGTTTCCCCTGTTGCTCCTGCTACTAATGCTTTCATAGTCACACTCCTTGGACTTGATTTAGAATAAATACTGTAACATTTCTTTATTGTATGAAGTTTCGTAACTTTAGTGAAATTTTAGGAGTTTGAGCAACCAAGATCACCCCCTAAATCCCTGTAAACTAACTTTTTAAGAGATCATTATGCAATGTCAATGGCTCAATAATAATCCTCAGAACCTCTCTGAGTTATCTGTTACTCATCTTGAAGATAAGCAGCTATTACAACCGTTAGAAACCAACCCTGTGCATTTTAAGACTGAATTTGTCGGCTATATGGAAATGTATAGTGACACTGAAACGGTGGCTAATTATCTCAATGCTCATCAAGGTTGGTTTTGTCGTTGTGCTGCCCCAATGAAAACAGAGCCTATTGGCCAAAATGGTTATGTTTTGAAAGTGGGGCGGTTTGGTTCTTTTGGTTACGAGGTTGAGCCAAAATTAGCGGTTGTTCTTGAACCTCCTCTGAATGGGGTTTATTGGATGCACAGTATTCCTATTCCTGATGAAACCTCTTTAGGCTATGAAGTTGATTATGAAGCTTCTATGACTATTAAAGAGATACCTGCTAATTTAGGAGGGAAAGGCTTAGAAAAAGCCTTTAAAAAACATAAAATTTCTCAAATTCCTCAAAAAATAACCAAAGTGGAATGGCATTTGGCTATGGATGTCGCAGTTCAGTTCCCTCAGTTTATTCATAAGTTACCCCTTTCTATGATTCAAAAAACAGGCGATCGCTTGTTGACTCAAATCGTTCGTCAGATTTCTCCCCATTTAACCCAGAAAGTCCAGCAAGATTTTCATAGTGGACAAAAACTGCCTATCCCTCCAAAAAGTAGCCGTCATTTGGAAAAGATTGACCTATCCATTGATCAAGAAGAAGCCGCATAGTCTTATCCAATCAAGATAATAGGGACTGTAACAAAAGTTTATATATTTTTGTAACGTTACTTAAAAAAAAAGAAGCTATCCCAGGTATTATGGACTATGGATTTTTTGGCCTCGCTGTCCTTAAATATTAATCATTGGGTAAATTCAGGAGAAAACATGGAGTTATTAGCAGCACTCAATTTAGAACCAATTTTTCAATTAACCTTTATTGGGTTGATCGTCATTGCCGGTCCCATCGTCATTGCTGTCTTAGCATTTCGAGGTGGTGATCTCTAAAGGACTAGAAAAATTCAATTTTTTGTCCGTTTCTCATACCTTCCTAGTTTTAGGGAGGTATGTTTTTGAGTTAAGAATTAAGAAGTATTAACTTCTTAAAAGTTAATTACTTTACTTTAGAAAATTAAAGGAATTTTTTAGGTTGATCAAGTTGGATTAAAGAGGTGATTCCCTATAATAAATACTAAGAAATAACGAATTATCGCCACAGGAAACTATCAATGAGTAGTGATCACAGTGCTGAATTACCCCTTTGGGTACAAGATCGCAATACGGTTTTAGATCATGATGAAGGAGTAAAATGGCGAAATGGAGAAAGGCCAGACTATTCCCATACAGACCAATATTTACATAAAGAAAGTCGGTACAATCATGCTCCAGGATCATTAGAAGCCATCGCCCAAAACCTAGTCAGAACGTTTGAAATGGAAGCGTCTCATAAAACCGATCCGCAGCAATGGTTATCGATTGTTGCTGACAAGTTTCAAATGAGTAGTAATGGCGGTCCTCTTTACAGCGCACAAGATGTAAGTGATCAAGGGACTTATAATCTTTTTATTGATAAAACCCCAGGTTACGATCCCAGCGCAGAAGATTTTGAATCCTCTTTTGAATTGTTTCATAAAGCTTTTCCCAATGGTTTTTTATGGGAACTAATTGAGGTGTTATCTGGACCACCTAATGTTACGTTTAAATGGAGACATTGGGGAACCTTTAGCGGTCCGTACAAAGACTATCAACCTACGGGAGAAACCATTGAGATTAGAGGAATGAGTATTGCTAAAGTCACAGATGACCTCAAAATTCTCTCGGTTGAGCATTATTTCGATAATAGTACCTTTCTCAAAAAGTTAACCTCTGGTTGTCCTTTTCATCAATAGTTTAAATTAATTGAGAATGAAGAATGAAGAATGAACACAAAAATTACTTGTAAATTCTAAATTCCCAAAGGTTTTTCATTCTCAATTTGTACTTCTTCTGCACATCTTCCAATTTTAATAATGTAATATAATTAATCCATAATTCACAACTTTCAAGACAAGATATGGTTAAAATTATTGGCCGTCAATCTCTCGGAATACAAAATGTCTATGATATTGGAGTCGCTAAAGATCATAACTTTTTACTAGAAAACGGACTAATTGCTTCTAACTGTTTCAATAAATCCCATTCTACTGCTTATGCTTACGTCACTTATCAAACAGCTTATTTAAAAGCCAATTATCCCGTTGAATACATGACAGCATTACTAACAGCCAGTAGTGATAGTCAAGATAAAGTCGAAAAATATCGGGAAAACTGTCAAAAAATGGGCATTGATGTTTTACCTCCTGATATCAATCGTTCTCAAAAAGATTTTACTCCCATTGGCAAACAAATATTATTTGGTTTGTCAGCAGTTAGAAACTTAGGAGAAGGGGCTATTGATAGCATTTTACAAGCCCGTGAAGAGGCCGAGGGAGCGTTTAAATCCCTTGCTGATTTTTGTTCTCATATTGATTTACGTTCTGTGAATAAAAGAGCGTTAGAAACCTTAATTTATGCCGGTGCATTTGATGGCATTGATAATAATCGAAAACAACTCATTAATGATCTAGAGTTAGTAATTTCTTGGTGCCAAAAACGTGCAAAAGAGAAAGAAAGTGGACAATTAAATATTTTTGATTTAATGAGTGGACAAACCCAAGAAAAAGCAGAATCAAATGCCGATTTTCAACACGCTCCTCGATCTTCTCCCGTAGAAGATTATTCCTTACAAGATAAACTAAAACTAGAGAAAGAACATCTAGGATTTTATGTGTCTGAACATCCTTTGACGGCGGTCAAAAAAGCTGCAAAAATTTTATCCCCTATTAACTTAAATGAAATAGCAGAACAAAAATCCAAAACGAAAGTCAGTGCTGTAATTATACTCAATGAAGTTAAACAATACACCACCAAAAAAGGTGATCAGATGGCTTTTTTAGTCTTAGAAGATGGTTCAGCACAAGTGGAAGGAGTGTGTTTTCCTGAAAGTTATAAAAGAATTAGAGAGATTTTAACAGAAGATTCTCGTCTCATTGTTTGGGGAAAAGTTGACCGTCGAGATGATAAAGTACAATTGATTTTAGATGATGCTGAACCAGTAGAAACGGTGAGAATGGTAATGGTAAACTTGAGTCTTGAACAAGTCGCTAAACCGAATTATTATCATAGTTTGAAGGGAATTCTTCAACAACATTCTGGAGATAAAAATCAAGGAAAAGTGCCTGTTATTGCTATTATTGGTAATGGACAAAATCGGCAACTGATTCGTTTAGGTCAAGATTATTGGGTACGCAATGAAAACTCAGTCATTGAAGCACTAAGAAAGGCGAATTTTAATGCCTATCCTACCCCCTTAGTGAGTGACTTATCATCCTAACTAAGTTCAGAAGTCAGAAGTTCCTTACTCCCCCCACCTCTATCGCACATAATTTGTTTTTGAGATAGAGATTTATACGCCATCTGAAAAACTATAGGTTCCTTAAAAGGCGGTGTTTTAGCCCCAATTATTTTCCATAAACTGTTGATTATTAATGATTACCAATAACCTATGAATACTTGGTTTTCTCGTCCTCAAAAAATTTTAGTTACTTGGCTACTGATTTTAATCACAGGTTGGTTAACGATTAAAACATTAAGTTATATTGGTGGCTTAATTAGTTTGATCTTAACCGCTTCTTTGATCGCTTTTTTATTAAACTATCCTGTACGAGGTTTGAAAACTGTTTTACCTCGTTCATTAGCTGCTACATTGGTTTATTTAGGGGCAATTTTTATTGTCATTATCCTAGGAATAACCCTACTTCCTCCTGTGGTTAATCAAGGGAAACAATTAATTACTAAATTGCCGATTTTATTAGAAGAAGGGCAACAACAATTGATCACATTACAAGGGTCGATAAATACAAAAAATTTACCTATCGATCTTGAATTTTTAACTTCCCAAATATTAACTAAAATAGAGGCACAAACAAAGGATATTGCTTCCACTGGTTTTGGTTTAGTATTGGGAACATTCAATTGGTTTATAGATTTAATTGTTGTGATCGTTGTTTCATTTTATATGTTATTGGATGGGGAAAAAATTTGGAAAGGCATAATGAGCTTTTTTTCTCCTCAAGTTCGTGAGGTTTTAACCATTACCCTAGAAAAGAATCTACAACGATTTTTTACAGGTCAATTAATACTGGGTTTGTTCATGGCTGTTACCCTAACGATTGCTTTTCGCTTGTTAGGAATTCCCTTTTTTCTTCTCTTTGCTGTTTTTATTGGAGTGATGGAAGTTCTCCCATTTATCGGGGCAACTTTGGGCATTGGAACCGTTACTATTATTTTAACTTTTATTAATTGGTGGTTAGCAATACAAGTATTAGTAATTGCGGTTATAATTCAACAATTTAAAGATAATTTAGTCGCCCCTCGAATCATGGGAAACTTAACGGGACTCCCTCCAGTGGTGATTTTTATTGCTTTATTACTTGGGGCAAAAATTGGGGGTTTATTAGGGGTGATTCTTGCTATTCCTTTAACGGGAGTGATTAAAGGAGTAACAGAAATTATCGGAGATCCCACCTTACCACCTCAAACAGGGAGTCTTTTTTATAATCCCTTTTCTAAACTTCCCGCAGTGAAAGACGAGATTAAGGAAGGTTGACGACAGTTTATTCAGGACTTCCTGGAAGGGATAAAGGGGTATTTAAACCACGATCATAAATAATAATGTCCCATTGTCCTGAACCGTTAGACTCAAAGGCGATTAAGCGGCCATTGCCACTAATGGTTGGATGACGTACTTCCCCCAAGATATTTTTAGTGATGTTATCAGCCCGTAGGGTTTGGCGATCGTAAACAAAAATATCTTGTTTTCCTTCTTGTTCGGAAACATAAACAATATAACGTCCGTCAGAACTTATGTCGGGTTGGTCTTGTATAGTACCTGGTTGATTCAATCCTGGTAAAGGCAATAAGCGGCCATTAATTTGATCGTACAACCAAATGCTACGCTTTCCTTGACGATCCGAGGCAAACACTAGATATCTACCCTCGTAAGAAAAACGAGGATGCTGTTCGGAAGACCGAGTATTTAAGGTATTTCCTAATGGTTGAATGGGAGGGGTGACAAACCCTGAGTTAGTACAACCAACTAAACTAAGAACAATACTGCTAGTTGAAAGCTTAACGTAACCATTCAATACTTTAGGATGCAACTTCACCATTAGAGGGAAGCAAACAACAATTAACATCATTGAGGCAAACTTTACCCCATTGTAATCCCCAGCGAACTAATTCAACACGATTTTCCGTTTTGGTTTTGGTCAAAATATTGCTGATATGATTATCAACAGTACGCTTACTAATCTCAAGTTTCTGGGCAATTTCAAGATTAGTCAAACCGGTCGAAACGAGATCCAGAATTTGCATTTCTCGGCCAGACAGAGATACAGGGTTTTGAAACTTGGTACTGGTCATAGGTATTTGTCCCGGTAGTACATTTACTTATCTATTTTCTCTATTGTAGTGGATAGTTGACAGTTCGGGGAGATCAATTTGCAAAACGCAAATTATTGATTATCCGATGCCCCCTATTGTTGACGAACAATCAATAATTATTACACAAAGGTTTGACCATTATCATAGCAGTTTTCATATCAAGAGACTAAATCTCTCTCCCCACATCTCCCACACTCCCCATACCCACTCAATTGAAAACTCCTGTTATTGGCGAGACGCACAAGCATTTAAAGCATCTAAGACCTTATCAGGGTGTTTTTCCATGAGAAAAGCTTCCCCTTCATAGGGCAAATCCTGGGGATCATAAAGATTTAAACTTCGCCAATCTGCCGAATTTAAACTTGCTAGAATTGAGCGGAAAGTAGCAGCATCAGTCTTCATAATTGGTACAATTGAGCCATTATTTAATCCTGAAGCACAATCTTGAACAACGTGCCAACTTTCATGGGCTAAAGTTTCAATATAAAGCTTAAAATCTTGTCGATTGTTTTGACACATGGTTATTCGATTATAATGAGGTTGATAATAACCCAAAAGGCCAGCTTCACAACTTTCGTAACTGATAGAAATTCCGACATTTTTTAAAGCTGTAAAAAATTTTGCCTCATAAAAATTATAGCGATTGGACTCATCTCCAGATAAGTCAACACAATTACCACTGTTGGTGACTATATAATTGCTATAGTCACAATTATCAAAATTATTAGGACTGGTGCGAGAATAATCTTGTGCCACGGCTGCTCCACCAGCGAGAAAAAGACTACCAGAAAGTACCGAAGTACAGAGAGTAAGATTAATTTTCATGGGTTATAAATACTAGAATAGGGTTTATTATCAAGTATTCCCAAATTGTGAATAAAACTTTCTGTTACTTCCATGATTTTGATCACTAACTACCTGTGATACGCATCATGCTGATTCAATTATTTTTTGCATCTTTGATAATATTCGTAATACTACTTAAGTGTTATGCCTACCTAATGTGCCTGCTTCCCATGCTTTCCCTTGGTTTAAATGATCAAGATTAAAGTTTTAATAGAGTCCAAATTGAGGTAATCTAACACTATATTTTGGGTCCTTATTAGACCATTAAATATAGTGTTAGATTGATAATATTAACAACCTGATTCTGTGTAGTTTTGAAGTTTATTTTACTCTGATTGATATTAGCTTATTATGTAAATTACGACAAAAAAATAGACCTATGATGAGAGGATTTTGATCCTCTAATTATAGGTCTATTTTTCCTTATTCTTAAATACGGTCTTTTGGACTTCCCTATACAACAAAGGGTTTGAGTTTAATAAGTGTTGGATAGACGTACATATCCTGAAGACTCTCTTATTTCCATCACTCCTGCGCGATTTAAAATATATTGAACGGGAAGATCCGTTGAGACACTACTGCTGACTGGGTTTGACAATGTATCCAACCCAATTGTTCTTCTGATCAGATAGTCATTTCTTGAATAAGCACCTGAATTGAGATTAGTTGATAAACGATCTAACCCATCTATTCTTCTAATAGGAACTGTTGATAAACTAGCTACACCCTCTGTTGTTCCCCTGGGGGTTGAGATAGTACCTGCCCCAATGCTTCTTCTAATAGGAGTATCTAAATCGTCTAAGGCAACAGTTCTTGCTGTTCTTCTGAGAAGAGCTTCTGGTTCTGCATAAGAACCTATGCTGGTTCCTCTAATCAAAGCACCATTAGAATTTACGACGTTAGGAATACTTCCCCTTCCACCATAAAGCGCACCATTGATGCTGGGAGCACTTTGGTTGCTTCCTTGCCCAACAACAACTCTACGACCAACAGTAGAAAGAGTTTCGGGATCAATTTCTATTGTGATATTAATGTTGCCGTTGCCGTTGCTGTTCCCATTGGCAATTCTACGACCCAGAAAAGACCTTTCTTGTCCATTTTCATGGCTTATTGGTCTATCTCCCCCTATACTCTGCCTAATCGTATTCTGAGTACACATAGAGGATAGATCAATGGTTTGACCAGATCCATCTACCATATAACATACAGGACTAGCTTGAGTGGTTTCTAGACCAATAAACATAGTCATTAAGCTAGACATCCCGGCAATCAGTAAACTTCTGTTTAAAAACCCCGTCATAGCATTCACCTCCTAATTTTTCCACAAAACCTTTAGCTAGAGTTTTCTGCTACTCTATTTCTATTTCAATGGTAGTCAAATAGTTATTGTCTTGCTTATCTCTCTTTTAAAAGCGATAAATAAATTAACATAAGTCTTAAAAAGTCATTAAAATACAGAGAATAAAAGGAATTAAAAGGTGTTATAACCCATGACCAATAATGAGCAACAATATGTCTTAGCATTAGATTTAGGAACCACAGGCAATCGTGCCATCATTTTTGATCATCAAGGAGATATAGTAGGCCAAGCTTATAAAGAATTAACCCAATACTATCCTCAACCAGGTTGGTTAGAACATGATGCACTTGAAATTTGGCAAGATACTCGTAGCGTTTTAGAGCAAGTTCTTGCAAAGACTCATCTTCGAGCTAAAGACATCGCAGCCATTGGCTTAACGGTACAACGAGAAACCTGTCTCTTATGGGATAAAACCACCGGAAAACCTCTCCATAAGGCGATCGTTTGGCAGGATAGACGGACTTCTCCCATGTGTCTTGAGTTAAAATCAGAAGGGAAAGCAGCAGATATTGAAAAACGCACCGGATTGATTTTAGATCCCTATTTTTCTGCCACTAAACTCGCTTGGTTAATTAATTGGGTCAAAGAAAATAAACCAGAGACGAATTTTGAGAATATTATCGCAGGAACCGTTGATACTTGGATGTTATGGAACTTAACGGGGGGAAGGATTCACGCTACGGATCACAGTAATGCTTCTCGTACCATGTTAATGAATCTTGATACCTCTAATTGGGATCAGAGTTTACTGGACTTATTTAATATTCCTGCTCACATAATGCCAGAAATTAAACCCAGTATGGGGCTGTTTGGTCACACCGATCCAGAATTATTGGGGGTTGAAATTCCTATTACGGCTCTTTTTGGAGATCAACAGGCTGCTTTATTTGCTCATGGTTGCAATCGGCCAGGGTTGCTCAAATGTACCTATGGAACTGGTTCTTTCTTAATTGTGCAAGCCGGTCATCAAGTGATGCGTTCGTCTAATGGACTCTTATCAACGGTGGCATGGACAAGGGGAGAATCTACGAATTATGCTCTAGAAGGCGCAATTTTTACCGCAGGGGCTTCGATTCAATGGTTACGAGATGGACTAAAAATTATTAACAATGCTTCTGAAACTGAAGCCATCTGTAATCAAGTATCTGATACCAATGGGGTCTATTTTGTTCCTGCTTTAAGTGGCTTAGGCGCACCTCATTGGGATATGACTGCACGGGGGACATTTATTGGTATTACTGGGGGTGTGCAACGAGAACACATGGTTCGGGCTGTTTTAGAAGCGATCGCCTATCAGGTTAAAGAGGTGGTAGATGCGATGAACCAAGGCTCAGATATGGCTGTAGCAAGGTTAAAAGTCGATGGTGGGGCTTCCCAAAATAACTTTTTAATGCAGTTCCAAGCAGATGCTTTAGGGGTTCCTATTGAACGCCCTATCGTCTTAGATGCGACGGCACAAGGGGCGGCATTTGGTGCTGGTTTAGCAGTTGGTTTTTGGGATGAATATGATACATTGATTGCCAGCCGTAAAATTGACCGCATCTTTGAACCTGGAGAGAATGCTCAGGCGGTACAAGATAATTTTATTCCTTGGACAAAAGCAGTGGAAAGAGCTAAATATTGGATTGAGTAAATAAAGAATTTGACATCTCCTTTGGTTGAAACACAAAGGATTCTAAGCGGATGTTGTGAAGGTGGTTAAAAACACACCTTCACAACGCTTACGATATAATTTATTTAAGTTTTTATACAAATCATACCGTTTTGGGA
>JASJEA010000199.1 GCA_030064935.1 Crocosphaera sp.
ATGAAGAGATACAAGCAGCTATTTTTGATCATGTTCTTTGTATGGTTCCTAAATTCGATTTAAGAGTGTTTCAAAGTCCCTCTGGTTACGATTTAATGATGTTAAATCGATCAAAATTATGAATAAAAGTTTAAAAATAAATAAAAAAAAAATAAATTAATCAAACTTTAACCTAAATAAGGGAGTCATTACTGTAGTATCAAGTGTAGACTTTCTATCTGTATAGATTATTTATTAAGGGGAAAAAAAGTTGAAATCAGCCCTAATTCTTATTGATATCCAAAAAGACTACTTTGCGAATGGTTACATGGAGTTATTTGGCATGGATTGGGCAGCCCAAAATGCGGGCCATTTGCTGAAATATTATCGGGAAAATCAGCTACCCGTTTTCCATATACAACACATAACCAAAGGGGAAGCAAATACCGCTCCCTTTATAGAGGGAACCCCAGGAGCCGAAATACATGATAGTGTCCAACCCATTGAAGGTGAATCAATCACCCGTAAATATTATCCCAATAGCTTCAGAGAAACTAACCTACTACACGAACTCAAAAAGATAGAAGTGGGAGAATTAGTCATTTGTGGTGCGATGACTCATATGTGCGTTGACTCCACCGTTCGTGCAGCAGCGGATTTAGGGTTTAAATGTGTAGTCATTCACGATGCTTGTGCTACCAAAGACCTTGTTTTCCGTAATCATTTAATTCCAGCTAGAGATGTCCATTGCACCATCCTCAGTGCCTTAGAAGTTGCCTATGCACAGGTTGTAACTGTGCAGGAATTCTTTACACAAAAGGGTGCTAAGTTTGACCAAATTGATCAATAGCCAACCTCATAAATAGAAGAGTAGCCTTATGTCTTTGAATAATCAATCTGACTCCATAAAATTCTTCTCAAACTTCTTAGAAGAAACATCACTCAATGACAAACCAACAGGACTACAACTTGAAGCTTTCAAACCCGAATTATTCCGTAAAAATGTCGAAGTTGCTATCTCTAAGCTAGAAAAATATTTAGCAGACGACTCCATTCGGGGCATTGATCTCACCAACCCCCATGAACTTTTGGCACAAGCAAAAGATATCATGAACGCCCCCAGCAACCAATCCGGTTCAGGGGAACAAGAAAAACTAGCAGCTATCCTCGATCTCTACCTAAAAACAGGAATTGCTGTTCACTCCCCTGGCTATATGGGGCGACAATTTTCCGGCGTTATTCCCTTAGCCGGTGTTATGGACTTGGTAAACTCCACCATTAACCAGCCATCCTCATTTTACGAAGCAGCACAGTTGCCCAATGTGGTTGAGGAAATCATGGCCAATGAATTAAACCAATTCATCGGTTGGGAACCAGGAACCTTTGGAATGGTGACCACTTCTGGGGGTTCATTAGGCACCCTAACCGCCCTATTAGCCGCCAGAAACGATAGATTTCCTCAACTTTGGTCTCAGGGATTTTCCGCCCTAGAAGGGCAAGCTCGTCCAGCGATCGCCGTAGGGGATGGTCATTATAGTATTTCTAGGGCTGTCGGTATTTTAGGCATTGGGGAAGAACAGATCGTTCGTTTACCCTTGAATGATAAACAACAGATTTGTATCGAAAAAGTAAAACCCACCCTCGAAGCAGCCGCCCAAAAAGGCTTAAACGTCTTTGCCATGGTAGTCTCCACAGGAACAACAACCATGGGAGCTTTTGATCCCCTTGATCAACTTGCAGATATTGCCCAAGAAAAAAACATCTGGCTGCACGTTGATGGTTGTCATGGTGCGAGTTTACTCGTTTCCGACGAACTGCGTCACAAATTAAAAGGCATTGAAAAAGTAGATTCCTTCGTTTGGGATGCCCACAAAACCATGTTTTTGCCTGGGGTATGCACCCTTCTGTTCTACAAAAATAAAGAAAAGAGTTATGGTGCCTTCCATCAAGATGCCAGTTATGTCTTTGAAAAACAACAAGACGTTTACACCCAGTTTGACAGAGCAAAACAGAACTTTGAATGTACCAAACGACCCCTAATCATGAATTTCTGGGTAACATGGAGCATTTACGGCAGAAAATTATTTGCTGATAAGCTGGAATATTTATGTAAGTTGGCCCAAAATGCTTATGGCATACTTGAGCAAGAAAAAGATTTTCAGACCGTTCATGATCCAGAAATGAACATAGTCTGCTTCCGCTATCTCCCCTCAAACCTAGACGAAAAAGCCTTCCCTGAGTTTCAAGTGATGATCAGAAACCGTCTTAAAGAAGAGGGTAATTTTTTCATTTCTAAGGTGAATGTTGATGGCAAGCCCTGTCTGCGTGTCGTTTTTATGAATCATAAAATCGAAATGGTTCATTTCCAACTCTTGCTCCGTGAAATCAGAAAAATAGGACAAGAAATTCTCCAAAAGGCTGCAAAACTGTAATCCACTGTATAAGTTCTACAAAAATTCCCTAACCATCCCCTCAACTATTGTATTTTTAGCCAAAAATTAACGAACTATCATGACTCAAATCTCAGTTGTTGACAATTCTCTCGAAACAATGGTTAATCAGTTGATTACCCCCGAAGAGTTGCAACCCAAATCAATCGATGACGTGGTAAATTTGCCTTCATTTGCCGAGAAAATGAACCAATGTGCCAAGCTTTGTGAGCAACCTTACAGTGAAATTGATCCCTCCATTCAAGATACATTGGTGTTGCGGCGTTTGCAGCAAATGGTCCATACCCTAAAACTGAATCCCCTCTGGAAAGAAAGAATTGAACAATCAGGGGTTAAGGGTATTCCTCATGATTTTGAAGAATGGCAACAATTGCCCATTTCCGATAAAACAGTCATGAGTGACTTTTTTATGGGAGAGCGGCCCGGTTTAGTTGTCCCTTTAAACTATGGTGGCTTTGAAATCGTCGCCAGTGGAGGCACCAGTAGTGGAGTTCCAGCCGAAATGGTTTATTCCTTGCGAGAATTACACGATACTTACAAAATAGCAGGGGATTTCATCGGCAAGTATATGCTCAAAGATTACTTGACAGGAGATGAGCCTAAATGGGTTGCTACCACCTTAGCTGATTTCCAACTCTGGAGTAGTGGCACAATGGTTGGCGGCGTTTTGCAAAACATACCAGGTATTAATTATCTCGGCGCTGGTCCGGTGATGAAAGAAGTTTATCATCATATTATGTCTTATCAAGGACCCAAGGCTATCATGGCCATTTCTGCCGGCATTGCCATTCTCAGCGATTTGGGGGTTGGATTGAGTCAAGAAGCCAGAAACAGCTTCCGTGTCGCCATGTATGGTAGCGGGATGTTACCACAGCGCAAACAAGTTGAGCTTAAGCAAATGTATCCCAATGTGGAGATTTTAAGCTACTTTGCCACGGTTCAAAACGAGGCCATCGGTTTACAATTAAAGGCAGACTCTCCTAATTTAGCAGCTGTTCCTGGGTTACATCTGATAGAAATTGTTGAT
Organism: Crocosphaera sp.; assembly: GCA_030064935.1. Lineage (GTDB taxonomy): Bacteria > Cyanobacteriota > Cyanobacteriia > Cyanobacteriales > Microcystaceae > Crocosphaera. The sequence continues at coordinate 3,457 of JASJEA010000199.1, forward strand.
GAAGAAGGGCGTTGGGTAAAAGAAGGAGAAGAAGGTGAGTTAGTGGTGACACGACTTCATGGCCACGAAACCCCCTTTCTTCGCTTTAAATCAGGGGATAAGGTGATTCGTCGTCCTAATATAAATGGCCCCGGATTAAAGACTCAACAATTTGAATTTTTAGGCCGCAGTGGTGATGTGATTCATCTGGGAGACACACAATTTCCTGCACCTCCAACTTACACAACCCTATGTCGTCAACTTAAGGAGAATGGGCTTTTTGATTTAGAAGCATTGGCCCACGAAACTCAATTTATTAACCATCGCACCAACAAAACCCTATCTTTAATTGCTGCAGTAGATGAACCTAAAGATTTGTTTATCAAATTAGAAAACACTCTTGGGGCTGAAGGGGTAAAACGTCTGTTTGTTGAGGCTTTAGTTAGTTCTTTATCTATCTTTAACAGTGGAGAAGCGAATCCTCATTACATTGAAAAGACGGGCTACCGCTTTGAGGTGAAATTTGTTAAACGTTGGTCCGAGGAAATTTATAGAACCCCTTTAAGCAAGGTTCCTGTCATTAGGGATGTTGTTTAACAGGTAATCCGTTCTCTTTCTCCGGTCAATTATACTTGTGAAATGTAAAAGATGAGGGTATTTTTTGATGCAAATTGAAACAAATAATCCTCTTATCGAGGAGATTCTTCTGCAATGGAAAGAATGCATCGGAGACAATTACGATGGCTACCGCGGCCATGTCTATCGTATGTATAACTTTTGCCTAGTACAACATGACTGCTCAGAGGAAGAGAAACAGAAAATTGCCATTGCTGCTTGTTTTCACGATATTGGGCTCTGGTCCGCTCATACTGCTGATTACATTCCGCCATCAGTAGTGGAAGTTAAAAAGTACCTATCCCAACAGAAACTTGAGCAATGGTCCGAAGAAATTGGATTAATGGTTGAATTTCACCACAAAGTAAGACCTTATAAGGACGAGAAATATCCACTTGTGGAAGTTTTTCGCAAAGGGGATTTGGTTGATTTTTCTTTTGGCATATTCAACTACGGAGTGCCCACAGATTATGTGAGAAATGTCAAGAGGATAATACCCAATGCAGGATTTCATAAATTCTTGTTCAAAGGTGCTATCGAGTGGTTTTCAAAACATCCATTTAGCGCACCACCTTTTATGAAGTGGTAAACCAACAGGTATTGATACAGCCCATTTAACAATTTATTGCATAGCCTCCAAAGTTTTATCTGTCTTAATAGTTTTGCTGAGGGTAAATAATCTAGATTTTAATTGGGCAATCAATGCCGATAACTGTTTTTTTGAGTGCTATATTTTAGGAATATAACACTTACATTCTCATCTTTTTTAAAATGAGAATTTTACCCAAAAAATAGTCAACACTTGATAAAGTAATGTGATATATTTAAGCTGAAATAACGTGATTTCAGTGTTCGGGGTTATGCTTTTTAAAAAGAGACAATGAGGGTTTGAAACTGCTGATTTTAGTAAGTTATCTCCAAATTGCCCTAGATCAAACTCAGGATGAAACAAGAGATTTTAATCCCTTGTTTCATCCAAATAAAATATGTTTTTAGTTTGTTAACTTTGTCCAAATATTAGTTAACAAAGTTTCTGTATCTTATTTTTTCTTGTTAAAAAAAAATTCATAAAAATAGTAAATAATTGAGCAAGTTATGTGGTAGAGTTAGTCTGAAAAACAAATTTGAATGCCTAATAAATTTGGCTAAAAAATTGTTTTTTGGACTAAGTTTGCAGTTTGTATTACACCCAAAAAACGTAAAAATGAGTGAAGCAAACTTGCTTGTCTCAGGTATTTTTTTGTGGTAAACAAATTAGGAGAAAAATTGTGGAATCCAAAATCACCATATTTAGCGTCGTCGATGTCATCGAATCCCTTTCAGGGGGAACCCTTGGCAATGGCAACCTCTGCATGATGGATAACAGCCCCCTAGAAAGTCTCAATCAAGGAACCCCGAATCTGTGTACCTTATGCCATCCAGGACAAACCATTTATTGGCATATGTTAGCTCTAGATTTACAGACTCCTGTTGCTATTAGAAACATTTCTTTTCTTGCCCTTGATGGTAGTGGCACTAAAGAACCCCCAAGTGATCCCATGAGTGCCGAAAGTGACACACTTCACTTAAACGTTTGGGAAGGAACTGTCCCCTATTGGATGATTCCCGGTGTTGAGTACCGATACAGACTCGAACTGCAAATGTATGAAGGCAAAAACAGCATCATGTATGTTGATACACCGTCCCTCAAGTGTGTTGAAGCCTAGCAAAAAAAACAGCAACAAGAGCGATGTTTTAGGAAAGTTTATGCTCCATCGTTCTCTAGGAAAAATCAACTTTAACTAAGGAAGAAAAGTTATGAGCCAACAATTAGGAATTATCTTGATGGTTGATGTAGAGGCTGCCATCAAAGCCGATACATTAAAAGGGAATAGTTACCTGTTTGACAACATGAAATTGCAGGGTTCCGAAGGTCAAGGCACCGATAGCTTAGTGTCTGCCGTGAATGGAAGTCATTGGTTTGATGGTTCTCAAGCCAATGAACAGGTGTTAAACTGGTTACCTTATGGAGTTGGTTCTCTACCCCCAACCATTCCCAAGTCCTTTTTAATCGATAAATCAAAAAATAGTGATCTCAAAGCCTTGGATGATTTCGAGCAACTGGTTGATAGAGTTGAAAAAACGGAAAAAGATAAATTCACTAATGTTGCGTCGATCATTAACGAACTGAAAAAAATTGCAGGTAGTAAAGGCAAGAAAACCAAAGTCAAAAGTAAGCGCAAAACCCACAAGCGTGATCTTGGAGCTTCCGGTCAAAAACTGATGGATGTTACAGGGCAGTTAGTAGATGCTTCTAATGAAGAGGAAGTACCTGCGATTAATTCTCTCAATCCTATTATTACCGACATCACCGGAGAAGCAGTAGACAAGAAAATCATCTATCCTGCTGCCTATGGTTCTCCTGATTTAGTGACAGACGGTTGGTACTGGGCAGCCTCTGTAGATACCTCTAAACCTGGGACTTATGCCTATACCATGCACGTTCAACTCTATAAACTTGCATTAGATGAAGGGGAATGGACTTGGGTTCCAGTAGATCTGACTTGTGATGCTTATCTCAAGGTTTCTAATGGTCCTAAAGTCAATGGATTCACCGGTGCCGGCGTGGGAATGCTTCCCATTATGTAGTCAATCTTAAAGCAAAAAATATTGGAGGATAGATTATGGCAACACAAACAACAGGGAAAACCACAACCATTGCATCTGTGATTGATGTGGTTGGAGCATTGGCAACCGATTCCCTGAGTGGACAAGTGTATTTTATGGATACCAACAAAGCCGGTGGTTCCCAAAATCAAGGAACTGAAAATTTGAGAACCGTCGTAAAAAAAGGCGATCGCTTGGTTTGGACGGTTATCTTTTTAGAATGTGAAGCCTATGCAGCAATTGATGACATCATCATTGATAAAGATTGCTGCGAACCCAAAAAAGAATTTTATGAAGGAACCGATGTTTCTTACTGGGTTGGCACAGTGAAAAAGGATGTCACCATTACTCCCTATAGCGTCAAGTTTAAAGTCGGCACTCGCGCAGAGCCAATTGAAACAGAATCCTCTTTGTTTCTGATTGGTGAGCCCATATAGGCTTTAACCATGAACTATTGGGTGGCCATGAACTATGGCCACGCACTCAGCAAAGAATCATAATTTGTTCAACTAATAGCGAGTAAAATCATGGCAGATAACGGAACAACTCTAAAAAAGCAAAATCCAGGACAGCTTAACTCAGTACAGCTTAATGTCGTCTCAGTAATTGATATTCATAAAGCTGTGGAAAGAGAAAGCGTTAAAGATACCATTCACATGATGGACAATAGTGTTGGTGGTTCCGGTCAAGGAACTGGCCATCTACAAACCGTCTGCAAGCCAGGTCAAGTTATCAACTGGATTATTTATCCTATGGATATCGAAAAAAGACCAGACGGCACTTGGCCCCCAATGCCCAAAATCAATAACCTTGTATTTTTGGATGACCAAGACGGAGACGCTGACGAGTTTGCTGAAGCCAAGGTTATGACCGAACTCAAAATTTATGGCGGACCTGATATGATGCGAGATCCCTATTGTCCCGTCTATTATTATTGGGCCGGAACCGTTTTAAGTGACTTGCCTCCTGGTGTTTATAAGTACAGATTTGTCCTTGAACTAGAACAGGAAGGTAAGAAAGAAAAAATGTACTTAAATACGGTTGATAAACCTTCCTTAAAAGTGATTCCACTATAGTCTATATTTCCCAGGTTTTAGACCATAGTTGATCGCTTCGCTTTCCCTCAGAAGTAGGAATTCAGAAGTCAGAAGTTATTTTTTCTGATAATTTTTAGGTCAAGATTTTCTACTTCTTGAAACTCACCCATGATCATTTCTGATTCAACGGGTGAGTTTCAACTTCCATAGTTAAATCTAAAATACAACTAAAATCAAGTAGTCCCTTCAATGAAAAGTTCTAAAATGATTGTCGGTAATTCCTCTTTCAATGCTAGAGATCGCTTGGCTGTTCTTAATCTCTTGAACAGCTATGGCTACTTCTTTAATGAAAATAAGTTAGAAGAATTCTCAGACTTGTTTGACACATCGGCTGTAATCCATTTAGGAGAGGGAAGCCACAAAACGACAATGAATTTGTCTCAATGGATAACATATATCTCAAATTTACAACAGTTTTTCAAGCAACAGCAGATTCAACCCCGTCATGTCGTCAGTGCGACGAGATTTGACAGTCAAACTAGCGATCAAATGAGTGGACAAAGCTATTTGCAATTATTTACGACGAAATATAACATAACATCCTTGGTTACCACTGGTATCTATGAGTTTACAGCAATTCAAAAGGAAGATAACTGGAAGTTGAATCGTTGGGTTATCAAATTGGACTCATGGTTAGGTTAGGAAACCCTCTCCTTAGTAGAATTTGTGTGTAATATTGAGTCATTTTTAATTGTAAACTTATCAGCCTAATCGGACTACTTAGTTTATGGAAGCGTCAATCAGAATTTAGAATGTAGAATTACCTCCACCTCAAGTTGGAGGCTTGTAACCCTTTTTTTCGGTCAACCAACTTTAAAACTGTACAAAAGAATTTGTTTTAAGTCATCCTCCTGTCTTCTAGTATAGGGATAATGTTAATTAACTTATCTTTTTCAGGAGATATCATGGAACAAATTTGGGATAGCATTAAAAATATTGATTACTCTGGCATCCCTATTGTCAAAATTGTAGCCGTTATCGTTATCCTAACGTTGACACAGATATTACGACAATTCTTTGCCACAGTTATTGTTAAGCGGATTGAAACATTGGTTAGTAAAACCAATACCTCTCTAGATTAAGAATTAGTACAAATCCTCAAACCTGCCATAAGCTGGTTAATTCTTCTTAGTGGTTTATGGTGAGTTATAGCTATTTTAGAAGAAAATTTAAGCCCTCAAATAATCAAAGCAGTTGATGGATTCCTAAATGTAATCGCTGTTTTTATTATAGCTTATGTTATTTATCGAGCCTCTTCAATTCTAGGTCAAATTATTGCCAACTATTTACTTCATACTGATACTGAACTAGATCATTTGCTGAAACCTTTTTTGCCGAATATTTTTCAAGCTGTAACAATTATTGTCATAGCTCTGAAGATTAGTGAGTTATTTTTAGGTCAATCGGCTGCGGCTCTTTTTGGCCTGCTGGGTGGGGCAGGTATCACCCTAGGTTGACTTTTTAAAGATATACTTTATGATTGGTTTTGTACAGTTATCATTTACTCTGACTCTATTTATAAAGAAGGAGATTGGCTGGTTATTTCAGGATTCTCAAACATGGTTCAAGTATTAAATATTGGTTTTAGAACTACAACTATTCATGATACTGTATGGGCTTCTATTATCAAAGTACCCAATTCAAAAATGATTTCTGTAATTGTCTCCAATTGGTCACAAAGTGCTGAAGAAGGAGGAAAATTTGGGATTAATTTACATCTAAAAATTGACGGCATTTCTGCACAGCAAACCAGTCATATTTGTGATAAAATTGCAGAAATGCCAGCGACTATTCCAGGGTGTTACGAGAAATGTTTAGTCAGGTTTAAAAAAATTGAACAAAATGCTCGTGTTCTTGAAATTAGGGCTTATGTTACTTCTCTCAGCTTTTACTTTGCTGCTGAAAGAAAATTAAATTTAGGCATCTTAGAATTGTTGGAAAGGGAAGGAATTGATTCTTTATATATCGAATTAGAGACTAATCCAGTCAGAAACAAAAGACAGCAAGATGCTACAAATAATTAAGTTTACCTCATTATTTGTAGTTTTGATCAAAAACATGATAGAGTCCTTTTGTGAAGGTAAAGGACTTTATTACACCGTCATTTTTAGGTAAAAAAAATGAGTAAACAATATGCTTTAGGGTTTGTAAGTCGCTCAAAATTGTCAAAAGAGATGCGTTCACCAATATGGTATGAGCACTTAACCTCTGAAAGCCTTAATAATCCCTTAATCAAGGAATATATTTTTGAGGAAAATTTTGGCTCTCATACTTTCCAAACAGCAGCAGATGATTGTTTAATTGAATTAGGTTGTAAAGTTGTAGATAGGTTAACCTTACTTTCCTTAAGTGATATTGTAGTTTCCCTAAAACCAACAGATGAATGGCAATATATGCGTCCTGGAAGTACATTAATTGGTTGGTTCAATCATCTGGCATTTGTGCCTAAAAATTCAACGGATATTAACTTTTTAGATTTAGAAGATATTAAAATTGTTGTTGAAGGAAAACCCCAAAAATTACTATACAGAAATGCCTCTGTTGCTGGTGAATGTGGAGTAGTACAAAGTCTTGAAAGATTAAAAGAATGTGACCCTTTTTCCCCTGCCATTAAACAAGGAAAATTAGCAGTGGTACTCGGTTATGGAAATGTGGGAATGGGTGCAACAATGGAATTGCTTAGACAAGGTATTGAGAAAATTATTGTTTTTAGTCAACGTCCCTATTCAGAGATCAAGGATAAGTTAGAAGGAGTAGAATATCGGCAAATGCAATATACTCCCACCAACACTTATGAGATAGCTTTAGACAATTTAAAACTACCCTTAATTGATAGTATTCTTCCGCAAGCTGATATCATTGTTAATGCGACAATTCCATCTCATTCTCAGCCAAAATGGACGTTTATTCCTGAAGATAAATTCAATCAGCTAAAACTAAATATGATATTTATTGATCCTGTTCATAAATCTGGTCATGGAGCAAATTTCACCCATGTAACTGAACTGTCTAACCCTCTCAAGCTGATTAAAAAATCAAATCATTCTATTTGGTATAACGGCTGTAATGCTATGCCAAATTCTCGTCCTGCATATGCGTCATATATAATCTCAAAAGCTTTACTTAATCATCTAGACAGTATTATTGAGCTTCTAGAAGAAGAAAAATGTTTAACCTAGATTCTAATAAAAGAAGACTCGTAATCTATTAAAGCTATCTTTAGCCAAGGTGACTAGGGAAGTTTTGAGTCTTCCACAACGATATAACTTGGATAGGTTATCCAAATCATATCGGAAGCGTTGCGAAGCGTTTATTTATAGCGTGTAGCAACATCCGCACTTGATTCCCTGCGGTTTTAACCCAGGGAGAACTCAATTCTGTCATTAATTGGATAATTTTACTTGAACAATGCTTCTCCTATCTTTTTGAGTAGGGTAAGAAATAAATGTCATATCTTGACAGCGTTGACCACAAGCATCCAAAAGCATACCTTCTATCTCAGACTTTTTTTGACATCTCCTTTGGTTGAAACACAAAGGATTATAAGCGGATGTTGTGAAGGTGGTTAAAAACACACCTTCACAACGCTTACGATATAATTTATTTAAGTTTTTATACA
>JASJEA010000033.1 GCA_030064935.1 Crocosphaera sp.
CGATAACATAAATTATCTAAGCAAGGTTGTGCTTTGCACGTTAGTATATTTGTCAAAATTCATCCCCACCTAAAATGTGGGTATCTTGATAGTATTTTTAGGTAGGGACTTCTTTCGACATTCCTGTTAAAGCGTGGAAAACCAAAGCCTCTAGCTCTCATGTCATCCCAAGCCCTATCTAAAGTTCTTAAGGTTTGCTGGAGAACTTGAGAATGAACAGTTTTTAACTGAGGATACTGTTTTTTGGCTTCAGTCAATTGTTTAGCTTGTTGATGGTAATTCGGAAATGGCTCCTCGGCAGAAATGATGTATTCAGATTGAATCGAGCAAGCATTGACAGATGACTTACGAGAGTTACACCAATCTTTTCGCTGTCTAAGCGCAAAGTTCCAAACAGAACGACAAACATCTAGGGTTTGCTCGATGAGGGCAATCTGCTTGGAAGTTGGTTGTAATTTGTATTCATAGGTCATTGTTAGCATGGTACTATTTTAGCTTACATGAGCTTACTTCGTGTGTAAAACTTTCTTCAAGAAGCTAAAATAGGTTTGTTTGTTGGCAAAAATTCATCTCGTCAGCATAGCTGAGAGTCTTCTTTTTGCATTTAAGATAAACCTATGCGACACAATCAATGAGGGCGAACGATGGGACTTGAACCCACGAATGCCGGGACCACAACCCGGTGCCTTAACCACTTGGCTACGCTCGCCATAAACCTTTGTTATTATAACATACTTTTCTGCTTCTGTGCAAAATAATATAGGGCCAATTAATGAATTGGCCCTATTATCCATGACTTAAGGCTTAAAATTAACCAACAAATGCTTTAACAGGTTGGGAAACACCGGAAGACTCAGTACCTTTTAGATAAGCTAACATGGTGTCAGCGTCAGATACTTCAAAGGGATCAGTGGGGCAGTTATCGCTGAATTCGGGTTCTACAAACATTTTCTCGATTTTGCAGTCGTTAACTAACATAGAATAACGCCAAGAACGCATTCCAAAACCAAGATTAGACTTCTCAACCAACATACCCATTTTACGGGTAAATTCGCCGTTTCCATCGGGTAATAAGAAGACGTTTGTCGCTTCTTGTTGTTTACCCCATTGGAACATTACAAAAGCGTCATTGACGGAAACACAAACAATAGCGTCAACTCCTAACCCTTTGAACTCTTCATATAACTCTTCGTAGCGAGGTAAGTGGTTAGATGAACAAGTAGGAGTGAATGCACCAGGTAAGGAGAAAACAATTACTTTTTTCCCTTTAAAAATTTCCTCGGTGGTTAAGTCTTGCCAACGATAAGGGTTGGGTCCAGGAACAGACTCATCACGAACACGGGTTTTAAATACAACACTGGGTACGGTTTCGATAACGCCCATATTTCACCTCTTGACAATCAGGTTTGTATCAGCTTTCACTGCTATATCTCAGAATAATTCTTATCTAAGAAAAAGTCAATAGTAATAACTGCTTAATTTATTGAGTAATTTTAAGATTACTTTTGCTCTGATAAATCTTAAATTATAATATAGCTAGGCATACCTCACACAAAGTTAAGGCCATGAAAAACGAAGCAAATAAGATCGTAAACGCCCTAAAAGCGAAGAAATTGCGAGTTACACCGCAACGTTTTGCTGTTTACGCCAATTTGCTGAGTAGAACCGATCATCCTACGGCTGAAGAGATTCTCAGGGATCTCAATGAAAATACACCTACCTCTTCTCAGGCAACAGTCTACAGTTCTTTACAGGCATTGCGCAAAGCAGGTTTATTGCGAGAAGTGTTGTTAGAGCCAGGAATTTGTCGCTATGATGCTAATATAGAACCCCATCATCACTTTCGTTGTCGTTGTTGTGGTGTGATTAAGGATTTGCCTTGGGAAACCTTTGCATCTGTTAATTTAGAGGGATTACCTCCGGGCATTAAAGCAGAAAGATACGAAGTGATTGTAGAAGGGGTCTGTGATCGCTGCGAATAGTTAAGCAAAAAATAAAATTATGGTCAATCTTAAGATAGATGATTGGAATGAAGGTTTTCTCCCTGGTGTAATCGTAGAAACAGAAGACCTAAAACCCCTAACTTCTCAACCATCAGGAAACCCCATCTGGAAAAGCAATAATCCCGAACAGTTTACTAGCGATGGTTGGTTGATGCAACACGCAAGATCAAGTCCCAGAGGAAGTCGAACGTTTAGAGGACTCAAGGATTCATTTGGGATCTATCTTTTTCACATTAATAAAACCGCTCGCAACAAGTTTTTACATATCTTAGCCACTAACCCCAACTCTGAACCTGTTACTTTGAGTGGTAAAGGATCAATGTTGAATAACTTAGAGTTTCCTCTCCCCCTTCCTCCTGCTAGAAGAGGAAGAGGTCAAAGTTCTCAAGTGGCACGCAACTGGTTAGACAATAATCACCGTGTCTCTTTCAAAAACGTTACCCTTAACCCTTTTAAAGCTTATCAAATCGATCGCATTCGATTAAGACCAAATAATATGGTAGATGGTCGTTTTGAAGTGACTGCCAGTGATGATGTTTTCATCTATAGTGTAGTTTCTTCTGGTGGGGGGTTAGATGAAGCGGTCAACCTTTCCCAAAGAAGGGCGGCTAGTGGTATTATTGCTAGTCCCGGGCCAGGAAGACTAGGAAGAGAGGCCGGTATTTGTCGTCATTCGGTTTGGGAAGAAACCATTGCTTTAGAGGTTCCTGATTCTCCTGCTTATTTGGGGATAGAACTTAATAACAGCAAACAAACCAGTGATTATTTGATGCGTCTGGGAGACTCTTCTCGGCAAAGTCATGGGAACTATGGTCATTATTATAATCTAGCAATCACCTTAACCAACTCTTCGAGTAGTTCTCGTCAAGTTCGTTTCTCCTTTGCGTCTAACGATACTTCTGCTTCAGTGGGTTCTCTATACAATGGTCCTATCCGTCTCAATGAGCGTATCATCAACACCCTTCATACTCCCACAGAGCCAAAAGATATCTTACAAACATTGATCGTTAGTGCTTCTACAACCATGAACCTATCACTAGAATTTTATATCCCAGGCTTGATTACGAGAGGGCAACAACTGATTTTTGAATCGATCTAAATGAGGCAGATAAAAAATTACCTACTCATGATCAATTCTACACTTCTGTGAGCTTCATTCAATAACCGTTGGGAAATTCTAAATAACTCCTGTCCTGTGTGTAAATGAGAATCATCATAATTACAACAAAACCATTCTAACTCTTCTATCCCATCTGCAATATGATTCAAACAATAGTAAATAATAGCAGCAATTTTAGCCAACTTTGGGGGATTGGGTTGAGAAGAAAAAATCTGTTTTGCTTGTTGTAAATCATGACGAGACGAACGCACATAATCTTGAAAAACAGCCATTAACTCATCATCAAAGGGATCAGCCGCTAAGGCATCAATTTGGTCGTTTAAAGGGTTTAAAATGCGAGAAATTAAGGGATTAATAGGACGATAAACCTTGTCTAACCACTTATCAATTAACCCCGTAGCGGCTTTTTCAGCCGCGCGACAACTTTGATAATAAGAATGGGCGGCGGCTGTCCTCTGTTGTCGTTGAGCAGAAGGATAATTAGGAATCAACTGTTGGTCATAATTCTCTCGCCGTTGGGGATCTCCTAGCACCTCGTAAGCTGCATTAATGCGGATAATCTGCTCATGGTTAGCGGTTTCCCGTTGACTATCAGGATGAAACCGCTTGGCCAAACGACGATAAGCCTGTTTAATTTCCGTTTGACTCGCACTCTGACTCACTTCGAGAATGTGATAATGATTCGTAGATGTCATAACAGTCTAGGGAATGAGAGGACAGCAACTAACCCTTAAGCTAATTGGTCATGGCTAGTTGAGGGGGTTCTAAGTCTTGGAAAAGAGGGGTACTTAAGTAACGTTCGCCAAAACTAGGTTGAACCATTACGATTAGTTTACCGATATTTTCTGGTCGTTTACCAACTTTAATCGCAGCACATAAAGCAGCACCGGTAGAAATACCAGATAGAATTCCTTCTTCTTTGGCCAAACGTCTTCCATAACTTATGGCCTCCTCATCTGTTACCGTCACCACCTCATCAATTAATTCCACTTTTAGCACCTTGGGAACAAAACCCGCTCCAATGCCTTGAATTTTGTGTCCTCCTGGACTTCCTCCCGATAAAACAGGACTGTTAGTGGGTTCAACAGCGATCGCCTGAAAAGTTGCTTTTCTTTCTTTGATCACTTCTGCTACTCCGGTGATAGTACCACCAGTTCCCACACCAGCAATTAAAATGTCTACCCTTCCATTGGTATCTTCCCAAATTTCTTCGGCAGTGGTTAAACGATGACTTTCCGGGTTAGCGGGGTTATTAAATTGTTGTAGCATATAGGCATTGGGCAGGGTTTCTACCAATTCCTGAGCCCGACTAATACAGCCACTCATCCCTTGACTTCCTGGGGTTAGTTCCAGTTGCGCCCCATAAGCTTTTAACATGGCTCGACGTTCTTCACTCATAGTTTCGGGCATGGTTAAGATGAGTTTATATCCTTTGGCCGCTGCCACCATAGCCAAGGCAATACCAGTATTACCAGATGTGGGTTCGACTAAGAGGGTTTTGCCAGGAACAATTAAGCCTTCTCGTTCGGCTGCGTTAATCATATTGACACCGATACGATCTTTGACTGATGCTGCGGGGTTCATGCCTTCTAACTTGACGACAATTTGCGCCTGACATCCTTCTGCTTGAGGAATCCGATTCAATTGGACTAGAGGTGTGCGGCCAATCAACTCCGTAATATTGTGGGCAATTTTCATAAGTTTTCTTGAGGTGTTTTTGATCACTTGTTCTTTGGTTTTAGTCCCTTATGCCAAGAATAATCCCTATTTTTTATCCTTTCTTTAACTGAGTTTTGGCCATCGCTTAATCTGAGGTTTGATTGAAAACCACTATCCAGAGATCCCCCATTCAGATTAAACTAGAAATTTGCAAAATAATAGTTGATTTTGATTATTGAAAATGGCTGTGGGAAAAATTATCATTGCAGGTAACTGGAAAATGCATAAAACTCAGGCGGAAGCTTTGGAGTTTTTGACCATATTAAAATCAAAGGTAGAAGATACGGATGAGGCTAGGGAGGTTGTTCTCTGTGTTCCTTTTACTGTCTTAAGTACCCTCTCTAAAAGTTTGCACGGGGGAATAGTTCGTTTAGGAGCGCAAAACGTTCACTGGGAAGATAAGGGAGCTTATACCGGCGAGATTTCTGGACCTATGCTCACAGAATTAGGGGTTGATTATGTGGTGATAGGTCATAGCGAGCGTCGTCAGTATTTTGGGGAAACGGATGAAACGGCTAATTTACGGGTGATTACTGCCCAAAGTCATGGCTTAACCCCTATTCTCTGTGTGGGAGAAACGAAACAACAACGGGACGCAGGAGAAGCGGAAACAGTTATTATTAATCAGTTAAAACGAGGCTTAGTTGATGTTGATCAAAGCAATTTAGTGATTGCTTATGAACCTATCTGGGCTATCGGTACTGGAGATACTTGTGATGCTTCAGAAGCGAATCGTATTATTCGTGTTATTCGAGATCAACTCTCTAATAAAAATGTCACCATTCAATATGGGGGTTCGGTAAAACCGAATAATATTGATGAAATTATGGCTCAATCTGACATTGATGGAGCTTTGGTTGGTGGTGCTAGTTTAGATCCAGTTAGTTTTGCTCGTCTCGTTAATTATCAATAACAATGGATAATGGATAATGGATAATGGATAATTATTTTTTTAGAGAAATAAAAAGTATAGATGGTCAATCGCAATTGCTTTTTATTGAGTACAAAAAATATCGGAGTTATTGACCGAATTAATTATCTTTTTTCAATTATCCATTATAACTTAAGATGAATAATTTAATACTTAGAGATAATCTATTTGAGTGGGGAAAACGCACTTATTTGATGGGCATATTGAATGTTACTCCCGATAGTTTTAGTGATGGAGGTAAATTTAACAATATAGAAACAGCTTTAGAACAAGCTAAAAATATGATTGATGGGGGTGCAGATATAATTGATATTGGGGGACAATCTACCCGCCCTGGGGCTGAAGAAGTTACCCTAGAAGAAGAATTAAACAGAATTATTCCTATTATTAAAAAGTTACGCCAAAATAATTCTATTCCTATTTCTATTGATACCACAAGAGCAGAAGTTGCAAAAGCAGCAATTGAAGCAGGTGCCGATATTGTTAATGATATTTCTGGAGGAACGTTTGATGAAAAAATGTTTTCAACCGTGGCAATTTTGGACGTTCCTATCATTATTATGCACATCCGAGGAAACCCCAAAACCATGCAACAAAAAACAGATTACAATGATTTAATTACCGATATCATTAACTGGTTAAGTTTCCAAATTGAACAAGCTATCAAAGCAGGAATTGAACATCAAAAAATAATTATAGATCCTGGAATTGGATTTGCTAAAAATTATCAGCAAAATATAGAATTATTACGCCATTTATCAATATTTCAATCCCTACAATGTCCGCTTTTAGTTGGGGTATCTCGTAAAAGTTTTATTGGCCATATTTTAGGCGAAAATGATCCCCAAAAACGGGTATGGGGGACAGCAGCAGCTTGTTGCAGTGCCATTGCTTCTAAGGTTGATATTTTACGAGTTCATGATGTAGAAGAAATTAAACAGGTGACACAAGTTGCTGATGCAATTTGGCGTAAATAAGTCAAAACAATCTCTCTGAGAAAAAGCTCTCTCTAAAAGATGGGGATATTTATTGTTCAAAAGATAACGCTTTTCCTCTCACATCTGTATTTAATTTACCCCTTTCATAAACAATATTTCCTCCAACAATAGTAATAGCTGGCCATCCCGTTAACTCCCATCCTTCAAAGGGACTCCAACCGCATTTTGTTTGTAGTTCTTCTCGTAAAACAGGCCGATAATTATCCAAATCAACTAACACTAAATCTGCATCATAACCAGGTTTAATTAAACCTTTATTGGGTATTTTATAAGCTTCTGCTGGTGCAGTTGACATCCAATGAGACACTTGAGCAATACTACATTTTCCTGTCATTGCTTGGGTTAACATTAAAGGCAAAGAGGTTTCAACACCAGGCATTCCTGAAGGCGTATTAGGATACTCTTTGGACTTTTCTTCCAACGTATGAGGAGCGTGATCCGTAGCAATAAAATCAATAACACCATCTAATAAAGCTTGCCAGAGAATTTGATTATTTTCTGGGGATCTTAACGGTGGGTTCATTTGGGCTAAAGTCCCAATTTTTTCATAGCTTTCTGTATTTAATAACAAGTGTTGTGGAGTCACTTCTGCCGTTACCCAACTTGGTTTATTCTCTCTCAAAAATTCTGCTTCTATGCCTGTAGAAAGATGTAAAATATGTAATCTTCTTTGATACTTTTGAGAGAGACTTAAAGCTAATTTTGTCGCATTTAAAGCTACTGTTTCATCTTGAATTTGAGAATGAATGGCTGGATCATGAATCCCTTTAAATTCTTGGCGACGTTGTAAAATTCTGGCTTGATCCTCTGCATGAACTGCAATTAAGCGATCGCCTTGCGCAAAAATAGGCTCGATTTCCCCTGCTTGAGATACCAATAATGCCCCATGAGAAGAGCCCATAAAAATTTTAATACCACAAGCTGGATTAGCGGTTAATAAATCAGGCAAATTTTCAGGAGTTGCCCCAATAAAAAATCCATAATTGACTAAACATTTTTCTGCAGCTAACTGTAGCTTCTGCTCAAGTGCAGCCTGAGTGGTAGTTAAAGGGCGTGTATTGGGCATTTCTAAGAAAGAGGTAACCCCTCCCTTAGCACAAGCACAGGTAGCCGTGAATAGGTCTTCTTTATACTCTAAACCTGGTTCTCGAAAATGCACTTGAGGATCGATCACCCCAGGCAACAAAGTTAATCCCCTAGCGTCCATGATGAGAGTAGAGTCTTCTGCTGTAATTTCTGGGGAAACCTGGACGATTTTCCCCTGTTCGATTAGGATATCTCCTAGTAAGAACTCACCATCAGGTAAGAGAATACGAGGATGACGAATAAGAAGTGCTGTCATTTGAGGAAAAACCCTTTAAAATAAAATCAACAATACTTTAATTGTCCCATTGAGTTGGGTTTAGCTAAACTTAAATCAAATATTCGTTACCTTAAACTCTTACCATATTGATCTCTTTAACTCCCACCATCTCTGTATCTTATGACTCGAAGCGTAAAACAAGATAAAAATAAAAAACCACAACCTTCTAAACCGGAAAATCCCTGGATTGAACTAGCTCAAACCGTCGTTACTGCAGTCGTTCTCGCTTTGGGTATTCGGACCTTCGTCGCCGAAGCTCGTTATATTCCTTCATCTTCCATGGAGCCGACTTTACAAATTAATGATCGCCTAATTATTGAAAAGTTAAGTTATCATTTCAGAGAACCCATCAGAGGGGATGTGGTGGTGTTTAATCCTACGGAAGCCCTTAAAGCCCAAGACTTCCATGATGCGTTTATTAAACGTATTATTGGTCTTCCTGGAGAGACAGTTGAGGTGAAAATAGGGAAAGTATTAGTTAATGGGGAAGAAATTACTGAAACCTATATTGCTGAAGATCCCAATTACGATTATGGGCCGGTTAAAGTACCTGAAGGCCAATATTTGGTTTTGGGAGATAACCGCAACAACAGTTATGATTCCCATTATTGGGGATTCGTTCCTCAAGATAAGATTATAGGTAAGGCCTTTGTGAGATTTTGGCCGTTTAACCGTTTAGGAAGTCTTGATCAACAGCCTTTATATCCTGGGGAGGTTGACAACGTGGATAGAAGTCAACAATCGTTGCTAATTGGTTATTGAAATTATTAAAGGGTAAGAGGGTAGATAAATTATCTACCCCTTTTCACGGAGAGAGAGGGATTTGAACCCTCGAAGGGGATTACCCTTAACAGTTTTCGAGACTGCCGCATTCAACCGCTCTGCCACCTCTCCCAGAAGTTACGTTTTATGCGCCGTTTCCCAGTATAGCAAGAGTCTGGTAAACACTGCCTCGGTTATATTAGCCAAAGTTCTTTAAAATTTATTACTTTGTGTGAACAAAAGGATCGATGCGCCTGCCACAATAATCCCTACCAAATTGGAAGATTCAGGGATTTCAAACACCTCTTCGCGTCCAGTCAATTGAAACTCAGTATACATCCGTGCATTCACAGAATCATTAACTATTCCTATATCGTTGGTCCAGGGCAATTCTAGACTGGTATCAAATCTACCCTGTTCAGAGGTTACCTGGCCTTGATTCAAAGAATGAGGAATCAGGTAAAATTGTCTTGTATTTGGGAACGGTAATGGGAAATCTTCATCTTCAATGTTTAATGGGATGGGATCTAAACTATTTATGGCATTATTCATTGCTTGGATAGCGATAGTTGTGTTACTTGTCGCACTACCCCCTTCTCCCCAAAAACAGAGGCCATTACCAATTACCCCTACCTCACATGAGTCAAATCCTGGATCATTAGGATCACCAAAAATACTATCAAAACTATTCAATGTAAAATTAACATCATAGGTATCAACAAAGGTTCTTCTTACCCCTTCTATTTCTTCTGTTACACAAATTTGAAGATCCTGAACACCAGTAACATTAGTAACACTTTCACCATTCATATCCCTAATAACTGTATCCACAATGGGATTGTTAGTAGGGAGATTACTCGGCCTGTTTCGACAGTCTTGTATCGATATCGTCACAGCTTGAGCAGAGGGGATTGTTGCCACACTCAAAGTTGTAGCCAGGAAGGGAACTATAGCCGTAAGTCTTAACATTTTTTTACATTTATTATTAAAGTGATAATTGAGTTGATATTAATATGGAGATTTCGTCATTTCTATTAAAACTTAATTAACTAGGGGAATTTTACTGAAATATACGCTAGTTTAACAGAGAGACGTTATTAAAATCAGGGAATATACCATGACCGTCGATCAACTATTATTACTTATCGCCCTATTGAGCCCAGGGATTTTACTTTCAGCCTTGGTAATGGGAAGCTTTGCTAAGGGGGGTTAAATTAATAAGTGACCAGTATAACAAAAACACCGCTATCTGGTCACTATCCCTAACTAAGATGCTTTTTTGCTTCTTGAGCCACCAAATCCATAGAATCTTCTGCCAGAATTTTCAGGGCCTGTTGAGTTTTTTCTCCTCCTAATTTTACTAGGGCTTGAACCAGTCGGTAACGCACTTGCCAATCCTCATCTTTGACCAATTGAACTAAAAAAGTAACCCCCTCAACATTACCTAACTCTCCAGAAGCACTGACTGCAGCAACCCTCACTAAGCCATTTTCAGACTTTAGGGCATCTTCTAATAATTCAACCGCCTTTGGTTCCCCTAACTCCCCCAATGTCGCAACAATACTTAACTGTAATAACCAGTCAGAAGTTTGGTAATAAAGTTGTTTGAGATCATCATAAGCTTGGATTAATTGTAGTCCCCCAATAACATCGGCTGCGGCTGCTTTAACATCGGACTCAGGGTCATTTTGTAAGCGATCCCGTAATAATACTAAAGTGGTTTCAGGATCTTGCTTTCCCAAGGTATCAAGTTGACTTACTGCTGCATAACGTACTCGTTCATTGCTATCTTTTACCAAAGGTTGAATGAGAGTAAACGCAATAGCAGGATCAAGTTCTCTTAATAAATTAACTCCTTTGAGGCGATCGCCAAGATTATCGGAGGTGAGAAGGGGTTGTACATCAGCAGGGGTAACATTCATAAAAATAATCGTTAAATAATTAGCCAGAAAGCATTGCAATTAAAAATCCTAACAAAAAACCAGCAATGGTTGAATAAGAAACGGAACTTCCCCCCAATTCATAAGCTTCGGGCATCATGGTACTAGCTAACATGGCCAGTATTGCGCCTCCTGCTACGGATTGGGCAGTCCCGATCAAAAGTAAAGAGGCACTATCTTGCAAATAATAGCCTAAAGTAGCAATAATGCCACTGAGAATCACAATACCAAACCACAAAGCCAGAATTTGCAGTTTTGGGGTTCCTGCTTGTTTCATTCCCGATGCACTGGTTAAGGCTTCAGGAAAGTTAGAAATAAACACCGCCAACAGAAATGACCAAGCTAACTGTTGCGCCCCAGCATTCATACCAATAACGGTGGCTTCTGGAATATTATCCAAAAGGGTTCCCACTAAGATAGCCACAGGGGTAGAACGCTGCACTAAACTGTTAAGAGTTTCAGCATTTTCACTGAGGAGGCGATCGAGTTCCACTTGTTCCATCAATTGTTTTCGCCAGCGATCTAAATTATTTTGGGCTGCGACATGGGAGTTAACAGACTCCCGTAACCGTTTGGCTAGGGTACGACTAAGGGCCAGGGCTAAATGAGGCGATCGAGCGAGGACCTGCGCAAAATTTTCCTCATTGAGTTGATAAAGTTCCATAGAAGTACAAGCGATCACCGTTGCGAAACGAGGTTCTTTAGTCAACAGAGACATTTCCCCAAAAATTTCCCCAGGGCCTAATTTTGTCAGGACTTTCTTTCCTTTAATTACTTCGGCTTCTCCCTGGGCGATCATATAAAAATAATCTCCCGGCTCTCCCTCTTTACATAACACCTGTTGGGGTTGAGCATATATCGGAGTGACAAGGGTAGCGATTGCTTCTTTTTCGCCTTCGGGTAATTGTTGTAAGACTTCCACATGGGAGAGTCGCTGTAAAATCTTGGGGGTGGTTTTCGGTTGGGGTTGATGTTCAAATAAGTAACGACGACTGGCGGCGGGTTTACGCAAAAAGCCTCCATGTTGATCGATATATTGACTTAAATTAGTAAATAAAACCCCACCGATGGCAAAACCTAGCACCAAAGGGAAAAATCCGGTTTCGTCATAGACTTTACGGGCTATTTCAAAGGCGATCGCAGCGATTAACGTCCCACTCCCAAAGGCCATGATCGAAGCTGATAACACCCGTTTTGGGGTCAAAAATACCCCCACTGTCGCCCCTAATGCTAAACTAGAAGCCCCTAAAATTCCTTGGACAAAGGCAGAGAGTGCCATAAATTGTGTTTATAACGATTGTTATCGAGTTTCTTCCGTTGGTTTCTCCGAAGCACTCAAAGATTGTTTAGTTGAAGCAGAAATGATAGTGTTGATACCCCTATCATGATTAGAGGCGATCGCCAAGAATGCTCCGGCTAAAACATAGATAGGCAAGGGCAAAACAAAGCCTTTTACCCATTGATAGAACTGCACTAATACAAATAATACAAAAACCGCACTAATCCATAGGCGCATAGTTATAACCTCATCACCTTTAGCACTAAAGATAATACATTATCCCATCGTCTGTTGGGAAGCCCAGGCTCTACTGCCTAGCAGTTAGGGTGGGAGGATGTCAATCAGAATGTAGAATGTAGAATGCGCGAATTACCGATCCCTCAAGTTGGAGGCTTGAAACAAGGAATAGTTAATCATATTGGTTTTTATAGTTCAGCCAAAGCGATGAAAAAGGCCGCTTAAATGTATGTTTTTGATACGATGCTGATTGCAATGAATCACTGTTATACAAAACAAAAATTTGAGGAACAGGCAATACCAGCAGCAGCTAAGAAGGGAATGCTAATATTAGGTATGAAGCTGGTTGTACCAAGAGAAAATATTGACAATCTTAATCCTCAAGAACTAATTAATTATGGGTTGAGTCTAGAGCATATTTCTTGGGCTGTCATAGGAATTGACAGCTTGCAGATTTTAAAAGAAAATATTGAATTAATCAAGACTTTTACTCCTTTATCTCCATCAAGAATGGAAGAAATACGAACCTCATTAACCCCTTTCTACAAGCATGAAAACCTAGTTTGGATGAATCCCAACTATATAGATGTAATGAATTTTTCTTAAATCTTCTAACTCAGGTTGGACTGAACTTAACACCAACAATTGGATTGGAAATTTAACTACGGGAAAACGTTTAATTCCTATACGCAATCTTCCTAAACCAATTACTATTCCTACAGTATTTTGAAAATTAATCATGGTTGCTTTTTGCTTAATTTTCCTAAGATTTATGATCTCAATGACAACAGATTAAAAAGAAAAATTATCTTTTAAAAAACTATCTCTAAACTTAGGATCATCTGAAGTAACCTAACTAATTGCAAAGCAAAATAGTTGAGGGGTGGATTTACACTGCTCTTTTACCCCACAGATAAGTAAAGTTTTTGCCAATTTAAGTTCGGAGTTTAAAATCCTAAACTTCCCTGGTTAAAAAGAAAATCTGTTGTTAAATTAATTTTAGCTGATTAATTTAACCAATAAGAGAGTAAACATTATGAATCATCAACAATGCAACCAATTCTACTCTGTAGCTGAACAAGAAAAAATGTCATCAGATATCTACTACTTAAACCGACTAACAGCCCTATGGGGAGAAGACTGTTTCCTTGTCTCCATTTCTGAGTTAGACATAGACAAAAGCGAATACTAGTTCTCTGGTGTTTCAACTCTTCCTTAATTTTAAAAACATTAACTAACCCTTAAAAACTACCCGAAACCTCCAGTCCTTTGATACAAGTAGGAAGGTTATTCTCTACTTCTTTCAGGTGACCAAATTCCTGAATGCCTCTGAGTTAAATTTCTCAATCTCTTCTCCTATATTCACTTACTCTCAAATCAATGTACTTTGTGTTCTTACTCCAGTCATGTTTCAACTTCATCGGCCCCCTTCCTTAATTAACTTTCTCAAAACCGATCTGGCCCTTTCTGATGCCTCTCTTAATTTAGTCCAACGGCATCCCGACTTCAACGAAGCAAACTTACCGATGCTTTTGTGGCAATATGGTTTGATTAATCTTGAGCAACTTGATGGTATCTTTGATTGGCTTGAGCAACAATCTATAAGCGTTGTTCTACAATAGCATTCATCTTCTTTAATCCGTAAATGAAAATTAAAAAAATTTAAGTGGGATTGGCCTGTAGCAGAAGCTTGGACAACGTGAGTTTAGTCTTAGGAGTTATGATTTTTTAAACTAGACAATAAGGGTTTGAGACTGTCGATTTAAGTTAATTTGTTTGCAAGTTTCCTTATGTCTAAGTTAGGTTGGACAGGTTCATTTGTTATTTACCACCAGTATAGAAACCTATTTCAAATACATCTCGTATTCCTGTAATTCCCTGTCCGAAAAAAAGTAACAAGGCAAAACAACTTAAAACAATGTGAATATAACGCCAACGCCCTGAACGATCTTTGTAAATATCTTGGACAATTGCCAACGAAAAAATCATCAATAGTGAGGCAGCCATACCAAAATAATAGTGAGAAATATACCATTCATCAGTACGTCGAAATATTCCCGGTTGACAACCCATAATGACTAATCCAGTTCCTGTAAGAGTTGCAAAAATAGCTCGCCATTTTTGTGTTCTAGATTGATAGAGAAACACCAGGGATGCAATGGTGGCAGCAAATATTACTAAAATGAATATAGCTTGGAAAAGACCGACTTCTGATAAAGTTTTTGAGATGATTACGTAGGCAAAAGCGACTAATGTAAGCCCAACAACGCTACCTGTAAGCCACCGTCCTATCTTAACGTGTTCTAAACCAACACTAGGAGGAATTTTACTTTTTGTGTCATCTGCTATTTGGAGACGACGTTGACGAGTCTGCCAAGCAAAGTTAACAGCCATTCCAATTAAAGGAAAGACAAAAACCACAGCCAGTATGGGATGAATTAAAGCCGCCCAATTGTTCAAAGTCATAAGATCACCCATTCATGTATTTAACACTGTGCCAACTAAATCAAAGATTGGCGTTGACTACCATATTTATTTTTCACAAAAAAAGCGTGAGAAAAACAAAGTTTTCTCACGGTTCTGAAACGAATTAAAATTGGCAATTAAACTTGAGCAGGAACCTGTTCTGCTGCCGTAATTTTTTCGTAGGTTTCTCTCATTTTCAAGCCAACTAAAACCTGGAATAAACCAGTTCCATTGGTAGAACCGGGATAATCTTTATGTTGTAGTAAAAGTTCGGTCATCTCACCATAATACTTGGTTCCGGTCTTACTAAGATGACTTTCGATGTAGATCATTTCTTCGAGGTTATCGAATTGACCATCCACCTCTAACATAGAGACTTCATTACCCATGAAGTTGTCAGGACCATAGTACATCTTGATACCAGGATAAGCACAAGTTAACTTACGTCCACAAGGCCGCCAATCAATGGTCGAGCCTTCATCAAATAAGTAAGCGGGTTCAAAGTTAGCAATGCCTTCTTTTTGAACCAAACGAACCCGTAATAACTTACTTTCGTGGTCTTCAATTAACTGAGTGGGTAAAACTTGAATCACCACATCAGCGTGTTGTTTTTGGGGTTCGATATAAGCACTAAAATCAGGTTTTCTAGCATTGATAGAAGCTAACACATCTTCATAGGTGTGTCCTCTTTCTGCCATATCCCGTTGAATTTTCCAGTTGATTTTAACTTCATCACTAATATCAAGATAAACCCCAAAATCAACTAATTCACGGACTCTTTCATCGAATAAAGGATGTAATCCCTCAATGACAACGACCTTATTGGGTTCGATGCGTTCGGGAGGATCAAGTTCTCCGGTTTCGTGATTATAAATGGGTTTATCAATGGCTTGACCTGATTTTAAGGCTTTAATTTGCTCATACATCAGATCAAAATTATTCGCTTTAGGGTTTAAAGCAGTGACACCGGCTGCCTTTCTTCCCTTGCGATCTAAACTGTGATAGTCATCCAAACAGATGACTGTCATAAACTCTTCACCAAATAAATCGGTTAAACGACGTAAAAAAGTAGATTTACCACAACCGGAGTCTCCGGCAACTGCAATAAGAACCACGCGGTCTAAATTTGTGGTCATAATTTCCCTCTAAATGCAAAACAGAATTGTTAACCCGGTTTCGTTACCTTGTCATTAAAGTCTCCCATAAAAGGAGAATGATATGTCAGTTCTTGGGTACAACTTATCGCAGAAAAATGACTCTACGGTAAAACCCTGAAACTGACAAGATCCTAGCAAGATCCAGATAACTATTAAATACTGACAATGGATTTTACCAGACCGACATCACTCTCCACAAGAGACAAGGAACTTCTGACCGCTTGAATTGTCCCAGACTCTCTTTCGGAAAAAAATCTAAAACTGACGCAAGTTTAACAGATTTTTACAGAAAATTTCGTTATGCTCTATGAACGCGCTGACCTTGTGTTATGGTTTCCCCTCCCAAGTTTAGCAACTCATGGCTGTGTATTGAAGATTACCACCCGATGGTAGGCTAAATAGAGCAGTATTATGATATGAAACATAAAGTTGGGAGAAAGAAATGTACAGTTCAGCCGTAGCAGCAACTTCTGGCCAAACAACAGCCTATGGAAACCGTCTGTTTGTTTATGAAGTGGTGGGGTTAAGTCAGAATACGGATAATGATAGTGTTGACTATCCCATTCGTCGTAGTGGCAGTGTGTTTATTACCGTTCCCTACGCACGGATGAACCAGGAAATGCGCCGTATTACCCGCATGGGAGGTCGTATCGTCAGCATTACACCATTGGATGCTGAAACCCCTTTAAAGCCCACTTCTAGCCGTTCTAGTGGGGCTGAAGTTGCTCAACCACCGCAAAGCAACCAAAAGGAAGAAAAACGTAAACCTATGACTCAAGCGAAAACAAAAGTTCCTGTTAATATTTATAAGCCCAAAAATCCCTACATTGGCAAATGTGTCGAAAATTATCCCTTGGTAGCTGAGGGTGGTAGTGGTATTGTTCAACACTTAACCTTTGATATTTCTGGTGGTGATCTTCACTATTTAGAAGGGCAAAGTATTGGTATTATTCCTCCCGGAACTGATGACAATGGTAAACCCCATAAGTTGAGACTCTACTCTATCGCTTCTACTCGTCATGGAGATAAGTTAGATGATAAAACTGTTTCTCTTTGTGTTCGTCAGTTAGAATACCAACACCCCGAAACCAATGAAACTGTTTATGGTGTTTGTTCTACCCATCTTTGTCACCTAGACGTTGGAGCAGATGTTTCTATCACAGGCCCTGTGGGTAAGGAAATGTTACTCCCTGAAGACGAAGATGCGAATATCGTAATGTTAGCTACTGGAACGGGTATTGCTCCTTTCCGTGCTTTCTTATGGCGTATGTTCTTCGAGCAGCATGAAGATTACAAGTTCAAAGGTAAAGCTTGGTTAATCTTTGGGGTTCCCTACACTGCTAATATTCTCTACAAGGATAAGTTAGAAGAAATTCAAACTAACTACCCTGATAACTTTGAATTAACCTACGCTATTAGTCGGGAACAGAAAAACAGCGAAGGTGGGCGGATGTATATTCAACACCGTGTTGCTGAACAAGCTGAAAAATTATGGACCATGTTACAAGATCCTAAGACTCACCTCTATATGTGTGGACTAAAAGGCATGGAAGGCGGTATCGAAGAAGGATTAAGTCCTTTTGCTGCTCAACAAGGAGTAGAATGGTCCGACTTTGTTAAAGGATTGAAAAAACAACACCGTTGGCACGTTGAGGTTTACTAAATTTCAACGTTATTTTGAATATATCAGTAAAGGGTGGGTAAGTCTCACCCTTTTATTAATTCAGAATTTAGAATGAAGAATGAATTTTTAATGATTTTAAAGTTGAGGGGTTTAAAATATAGACGGTAGGGTGAGCAAATCATAATGTAGAAAATTTTGCCTACCTGACAAAACGGGTTGTTAATTGTATTTTAATAAACAGTTTCTTATTTTAAGTTTAACAAAATGGAAAAATTACTCACTTACGTTCCCATCATTTCCTCAACTATCATCGCATTAGAGGTGTTATTCGGGGGATTATTTTGGATGCTAAAAGTCATCATTAAAGTTGAATTGATCCCTGTTAACACTGAACTAGCAGCATTCAAAAGCGATGTGAATACAGAGATCGCAGCTTTAAGAAATGATCTAGAACAACTTTTAACTCGACTTGAAACCCTGATCGAAGCTCAAAGTAGAAAGAAAAACCCTTAAATACTGAATTAACAGCACTAAAAGGACGTATTAACGTTGAATTATTTCATATTAGAAATAATATCAAAGAAACAGAAAATAGTATTGAATAACGAGTAACTAAACTTGAAACCCTTATTGAAGATCAAAACAGAAGCAATTGAATTATATCTTGAAAACTTAATCGCTGATAATCAATCTATTCGTAATTGAGTCATGTTATTTCCACATATCATCTACAATATCTTCGAAAATACTCTCAAATCTAAATTTAGGATTTGACCACCTATTTATGTGCTGTAAAATAATTATTTTTCTGGATAATTTATTTATCGATTTTTCAATTTTTTGAAATTTTTTAAACTTTTTAAGCTTTTTGGAATTTTGAAATTTTGATTTTTGATAAATCTCTGTATTAATTAAAACAAAATCAAAGATTCTAGGCAGCATAAAATACATTGTGTCTAGCATAAAATTTAGTTTATTAGGAAAAAAATCAAGATTGTCTATTTTTTTAGATGAAACTTTTTGAAGCTTTTTCTTCATGCTTTGTAATTGTTTAATGAAATAATTTAACTTATTTTGAGTTAAATTATTATTAGTTCTTAAACTTTGAAGTTGCTTAATTAAATTTTCTATTATTTTTTCTAATTGTTTACGTTTCTTCTCTAATCTGAGATCAATATATTTTTTAGGATATCTTTTAAATATGCGAAAACCCCAGAAGGTGCATTTTTCTCTGATAATCTCAAATACTATTGGAATTTGTATGGTCAATAAATGCCAGTAAGGGTTAATTTTGTTTAATTTTTTAGGTTGATCTAAATTTTTAATATAGCTTCTTTTAACCCAGCAAAATAGAAAAAATACTACCCATATAATAAGTGGTATTATTAACAAAACTACCAAACCTAAAATCACATCTTTTTGTTCTGAAAAGATATTTAATAAAATATTTGGTAAATTGTGAAATTGAAACTTAGGCTCTTCAAAGTCCCATAAAAATAAGATAGATCCTCCGAGAAAAGAGGCTAGACTAATTACACTAAATATAACTAAGATAAGAGTAACATCTAGGGGTTCCAAATAATTAGGATCTCCTCTAATATAGTTCTCCCAACCCATATTAGTTAAA
>JASJEA010000206.1 GCA_030064935.1 Crocosphaera sp.
TAAAACCTGGCTTTTTAAAGCGAAAAGTTTTTGGAGCGAGGCATAAATCCTCGTTACAAAAACAACTTCTGTGCAGTCGCGCCGCAGCGTAGCGAGGAACTTCTGACTTCTGACTTCTGCTATAAATGGGGCTGTGGCTCAGTTGGATAGAGCAAGCGCCTCCTGAAGCATCGGGCATCCTGTGCGGAAACGTCGGGTATGAATGTGGTCAAATTCAAGGAAGCCTAAGTCTACACTGTAGATAGGGTAATCTTGAGCCAAGCTCTACTTCCCTGGTAGAGAAGGTGCAGAGACTGGTTATCAGTTGCTCAGGGGAATTTTTAATGAGAGCATAAAAAAGCTGATAACATAACGGCCACCACCTACGGATAAGTCATTATCTAGGGTGAAGGAATAGTCCAGAGAGTAGGGAAACCTACACCAATCTGAAGCGCTAGGTCGCCGGTTCAAATCCGGCCAGTCCCGCTTTTAATTTATATTATCTACAATAAGTTTGGCTACATCTTGGAAAGCGAAGTTTTGGGGCCAATTATTTCGATAATTTTAAAGATGGCAGACGATATAACCAATAATTGATCCCCGAAAAAAGAAAAATTGAAAAAATGCTAGACATTATAATAGCAGGGCGTAAGGGAATTATTAAAAGAGAACTGATCATATCAATCAAAATCAACACAATTAAACTATTAGCAATAGTTGAACGATTCAATTTACTGCACAAAACTGCCCCTAATGGCGCAGCAATAACGACAATAGGAATAGTGGCAAACCAATAATGTTGCACCTCAATGGGGAAATCATGGAAAATAGTCACCTGAAAAAATAACCCCACTATTGCATTGATAGCCATTAAAATAACTGATGTAGGGGTGGCTAATTTTTCGCTCAAATGCCAAACTAAAATCATCACAGAAAATGTAACAATATCAATACCATTACCAACTAAACCACTCATTATTCCTCCAATTATACCTGCAACTAAACAAGCTAATTTTTCTGTTTTACCCCAGATGGGTAAGAAATTGTTTTTGTGTTTGTGGTTTTTATTTAAAATAAAAAGCGTTAAGGAAAAACTGGTTAACATGATAGTAAAAGACATTTTGAGAATGTCAGGCGGAAGTAAAGGGGCTAACCATTTTAATCCCAAGAAAATACCCAAAGCTCCCCCTAAACTTCCCCAACGAATGACTCGCCAATCTACAGGTATTTTGGTTAAATAAATAGTGAGAGAAGCGGCTGTCATTCCTACACTTTGAATGGCTAAAGAAAAGATTTTAGCATCATGGGCAGGAATATGTAATAACTTTGTGAAAATAGGAAAGGCAACGGCACCGCCACCAACACTCGTACCTCCAGCTATCAAAGAACCAAATAACATGGTTATGGCAATTTGCCAATGGTTAATGAGGTTAGAAAATGCGTCTTGGGCACCCAGAAGAAGTAACCAAACTATCCAGGTGATAATAGCGATTGCCACAATAATAGTGGGTTTTGATGTTGGGGAAAATTGCCAAAGTTTCATAAAGGTTTTATCGTTTGAAAAAATTTTAGATGAGGATTTTTATGGTTGATATTCACCTCCTATAGTCTCGGTAATTAATCGTTTCAGGCTCCCCTAAAAATTTTGGATTTGTGTGTAATAGTTGACAATCTAAAAATGCTTTAAACCTTGCTAAAACTTCTCTTAATATTACTTTTAGGCCAGCAACAGACTGTATATCCGATGCAGCAAAAGCAATGGGATTTTGTCCTTTTAAATTTGCAATATATAAGGCTCGTTGACAATGAAATGTTTGCGAGACAATGGTATAATTTTCCAAGCCAAAAACTTCTTTGGCTCTCACAATTGAGTCTAATGTTCTGAACCCGGCATAATCTTGATTAATATATTCAGATGGAACTCCTAATCTTATTAAATCTTGAGTCATTTCACTAGGTTCATCATAAAATTGTGTTGAGTTATCTCCTGATACTAAAACTCCATCTACTTTTTTAGCTTGATATAATTTTGCCGCCGTTTGCACTCGATAAACGTAATAACCATTGTAATAAGTTGTTCCAGATTGTTTAACATATTTAGCAGTTCCCAAGACTAAAGCAATTTTCCTTTTAGGAACTTGATTAATATCAGAATAAATAAACTGATTAAATTGATTTCCAATATACCAATCAATGGACACAATTAATACTATAAAAGCAATAATTATGCTACTAGCTGCTATTAACAAATAACGAAAAAAGTGTTTTCTTTTTTGATAAGATGACATACTTCAAATTTTTGAACTGTAATTCCACACCACTATAAATTAATTTTAATTCCTCTAATAGAATAGTCCAATAATTCCATGGGGTGCATTACTTTAATATCTTTTCCTTGCAGGTTTAAATGTTTTTTGATTTGTAGGGAACATCCAGGGTTAGGAGATGCAATTAACTTTGCTCCTGTATTCATCAAGTTATTAACCTTTTGTTTTCCTAACTCATCAGCAACCTCTGGTTGTAACATATTATAAACCCCTGCACTTCCACAACATAAAGCTGCATCTATAGGTTCTTTTAATGTAATTCCTGGAATTTGTTTGAGAATTTGACGGGGTTGTAAACTAATTTTTTGTCCATGTAAAAGATGACAAGCATCTTGATAAACCAAGGTTAAATTATCATCTGTTAAATGATTTAATGGCGTTGTTAAACCAATTTCTACTAAAAACTCTTGGATGTCCTTAACTTGATTTGAAAATTGTTTTCCCTTTTCTTTATATTCTGGATCATCGGCTAAAATATGACCATATTCTTTTAAGGTATGACCACATCCAGCAGCATTAATAATAATATAATCGACATCAGTATTAGCGAAACTATCAATCATCTGTTTGGCCAATGCTTGTGCTTGTTTTTCTTGTCCCTGGTGTGCAGGTAATGCCGCACAACATCCTTGGGTTTTGGGAATAACAACTTCACATCCATTTGCGGTTAAAACTCTCACTGTGGCTTCATTCACTGGTGAGAAAAACAGTCTTTGAACACAGCCTAAAACCACTCCTACACGGTAGCGTTTTTTTCCTTGAGCAGGGATAACATCCGGGTAAGTTTGCTTAAAAGAGCTTAGGGTTATTTCGGGTAAAATAGAATCCATTGCAGCTAAACGAGGGGAAAGGTATTTTAATAACCCTGTTGCCCTGATAATTTTTTGAATTCCTAACTTTTGATATACCCAAAGTAAGGGTAGAAAAATTTTCAATCTCTGAGGATAAGGAAAGAGATTAAAAATGATGGTTCTAATTATTTTATCGGCAAAATTTCTCGGTTGATTTCTTTCTACTTGAGGTCTTGTTGCGGCAATTAAACCATCATATTGTACTCCAGCAGGACAAGTAGAAACACAAGCTAAACAGCCTAAACAACTGTCAAAATGTTGAGTTGTTGTTTCATCTAATGCTGCTTGTCCTTTATTAATAGCATCCATTAAATAAATTCTACCCCTTGGGGAGTCCATTTCTTTACCTATAACTCGATAACTAGGACAGGTAGACAAACAAAATCCACAGTGAACACAACTATCTATCAATTCTTGTTTTGGTGGATTCTTAGGATCAAATCCTTTGATTTCTTCTTCTAAAGCTTGTTGAAAGTTGAAACTATTATTTGAATTATCAGAAAGCTGCATAATGATAAATGTTAATTAAAAATTGACTAAATAAAACGGGAAGGGCTGAATAAATTATTGGGGTCAAATTGATTTTTAATTTGCTTCATAATCGGTAAAGCATTACCTGAATAGCCCCAAGGTTCAAATTGGTTTTTTATGGATTGATTGGCTTCTAATATAGTTAAAAATCCTTGATGTTTTTGAGAGAGCGATCGCAGTTGTTTTAAAATGCCTAAACTGGGTTCTAACTCCAGTTTAAACTGTCCGATACCAGTGCTAAGATTAATGGATGCCCATGCTATATCTGAGGTCAATTCGTTTAATTTCATTAACCAGTTAATGGCTTGATTGGGTATAATTCCTATTTTGCCTGTTATGACGGAATTTGTGTGAGGAACTCTGATTAATTCTTGTAATCGTTGCCATAGATTTTCTTCAATTTTATCTTGAACAAATGTTGTTTTTATGCTTAGTTTATCAGCGATTGCTTGCAGTTGTTGACTTTGTTCTTCAATACTTTCTGGAATACTTTGAAACCTTACTATTAAGCCCATTCCTTTGCCTAATTCTAACGTTCTAACCACAGACGGGGAAACTATTTCAGCGGCCGTTGGTTGTAGTCCCGATTGTAACAATGTTTGTGTCATTTGACTGATTTTTTCAGCTTCTCCACTCATCACCAAAGTTCCTGATGCTTCGGGGATGGGGTATAAGCGAAAGGTAACAGTAGATATTATGCCTAATGTGCCATAGGAACCTGTAAAAAGTTTCATTAAGTCATATCCGGCCACATTTTTCACCACTTTTCCCCCTGCTTTGGCTATTTCTCCATCCCAACGCACAAAAGAAAGTCCTAAAACTAGATCCCGTATTCCTCCATATCTTTGTCGCCAAGATCCCGTATCTGCGGTGGCTAAAATCCCCCCTATAGTAGCTTCATTAGGGTAGCCAGGATCAATGGGTAAAAATTGATTATGAGGCTTTAAAATAGCTTGTAACTCTCTTAATTTCATCCCAGCTTCGACGGTGATGGTTAAGTCACTCACTGCATGATCAATAACTTCAGTAAGCTTTTGGGTACTAATAATTAGATTAGCATCAGCAACCACACCACCCCAACTTAACTTACTGCCATTTCCACAGGGAAGGATTGACCATTTATTTTTACTGGCTATTTTAATGGTATCCCTTAAGGTTTGAACATTAGAGGGAATGATTAGATAGTTAGGAATAGAATTATTATCAACTGTTTTTTTTACCCGATCTTTCCAAATAATGTCAATATTTTTCCACGGAATAATATCAGGGGAGTCTATTACAGATTCTAATTTTGAGGCGATCGTAGAGGTCATAATTACCTAATTAAACAGTGTTAGTGTATTTTACCATTATTGTTTAACTAACTTGAAATATAGATTAATGGGCAATTCTTTCTCCAATTTCTTCTTGATAACCGATTTTGTGTTCTAGTGAAATAGATTAATTTTGACAATAATTACAAAGCTGTTAATAATTAACATCAACCCAAAATATAGTATTTTCAATACTTGTGAGGTACAAAATTTTTGAGCTTTGGGAGTTCGGAATTCGGAGTTTGGGAAGAAGAAATCAGTGTACCTCATAAAATTGAGAAACGCTATAGGTTATTGAAAAATTATTTAAGAATCTAAATACCTGTTAAATCGATTTTTTACCTGTTCAATAGTTAAATTTTGTGTTATAAACTCGACAAAAGCTTGACCAAATGCCCAAGCATTATCTTGAATATCTCCAGAACTATCTAATAATAATGGCCACAAAGATAATAGATCAAACTTTTGCTGATTATCCTCGGATTCAAACAAACAAAACAGATCATAGGCCATTTGCAGTTTACCAATAACAATGGGTAATTGTTCCACTGGAATTTGTTCAGCTAAGGCATAAGCTAAGGCAGGGGAACCGGTACTTAAGGTAGAAAGAAACTGCAAAACGGGACTTTTTAATAAAGCTGTTATTCCTTGGGTGGTACTCAGTCTTAATGTACAAGTTTCAATGATTTTACTAGCAGCGACAGAACGGGCTTTTTGTTGTTGTAAAAAACGGGCTAATCTTAATTGTTTTGACGGTTCAATAGATTCCAATAAACTATTAGTTAAAGCTTCTACCCCCCAACTGTCTCGATAGCTTGTTTCATCCCCAGTCACAAGGGGCAAAATAATCTCACATTTGTCTCCAAATACCTCCAGACGGTACGCTGTGGCCTCTCTAATACTCACCTCTTTGGCTAAAGTTCCCTGTTGCCAGTTATAAGGGGGTTGCCACTCTCGAACAGGTCGCAAACGATCCACTTGCGTTACGATGGCAATAATAGGTAGGTTGGCAATCTCCTCTCTAACAGCCTCCAAAAAGCCCATATCCATCTCTAAAGAGGGCTCAAGGGCTGGAGTGACCAATAAAAGTAGATCAGCTTTGGTACAATAATTTAACACCTGTTCTCGAAACTGAGGACGGTTAATTTGTTCATAACCTGGAGTGTCCCAAAGGGTTAAAGCTTCTCCTGTGGTACTTTGCCAATGATAAGCGGTAAAATCATCCGTATTGGGCAAAACATCCACTTCAGCCCGCTTAGTATTAAACAAGGTGTTGATGAGACTACTTTTGCCCGCCCCTGTTCGTCCTACCAGTAAAATATTAATGGGTTTGGCTTCTATTGCCTCGATGGGTTTAGCTTTAGCAATGATTTCTCGTAGGGTTTCGGTTTTGGAAGATGAGGGAGTTTGTGTGGAAACTGAAGGGAGGAAGGTTTGACCACTATATAGGGCGATCGCTTGTTGGGCTAGGTTTTTTAAGGCAGTTTCACGGAAGGTTTGCCCTAAATTAATTAATAATTGCTGATTTGCCTCTTTTGTTGCTTGTGAGGTGGTTTTTTTGGCTAAAGCTGCCGCAGGGTTTAGTATCCACTGACTCCAGTTCCAGATTCGCCATAGTTTGCGGGCATTGGGTTCTAATTTTTGATAGACTTCATAGGCTTGATACCCTTGCGCTATAGTAACTTGATTGAGAACTGGGGATAATTTTTGCATCCAACGATCAAGATCGTTCACTGTTCCCCGAATAAGTCCGTATGCTTGGGGAATATAGATATTAAGTAAAGGATATTTGATTTCTGGGTGATAAACTTGGGCGATCGCCGTTATTAAATCTTGACAGCGTTGCCAAAAAATTGCCCAGTCTTCCCAAAAGGGAGGATCATTACGGGTTTCATTAATAATATTGTAGAGAATTGTCTCTATTTTTGGGATAGTTTCTTTATTTTCAATGGTTAAAGTCAGATTACTTGGTTCTGTGTCAATTTCTTGGGTCACTTGACCAATTAATGTTTCAATTTGTTGTTCCACTGGTTTGGTCCATTTCACCAATAACCAACGCCAACCAAAAAAGATTAATATAAAAATCCCCCAAATCCAATTAAGTCCCCATTGATGGATTTGTATCCCTGCTGTAATGATGAAAAAACTAACAATAATAATCAGGGGACTTGCTAGTGTTATCCATTGCCAAGATTTCAATTTAATCATATTCAGTTATTAGAAATGAACGCCTAAATTATATTTTAGTTTGATCAATAAAGTTCTTGTCATAATTAAGTAAGCACTCAGGAGAAAAATACAATGTCTGTTCCAATCTAAGGCCATTTTAAACAAATTATTGTCATCCTGTTTGCTTCTGAAAAATTAAGCTATTATAAAAGTGTCATCAAGTTAAGGATATTATTTATGAATAAAACATTAATAATTGTCTTTGCCATTTTAAGTACCATTGGCAGCTTAACCGTTGTTATTCTCCTTTGGGAATTTGTTGTGCAACCTGCTTTGATAAGTGATAATGATACCATTCCTAACCCGCCTCCCACTACTAATGTATCTCCCCCCTCACCCCCTCCAAACGATAATACAAATATCCCTAGAGAAAATAGATTTAGTAGCGGCGATAGTCTTTTATTTACCAATACACAAAACCCTGAAAAGAGTTTAGGAATAACCGAATTTAAAGCTAGAAACTATGAGCAGGCAATCAAGCATTTTCAAGAGGCAATTAATCAAAATCCTAATGATCCAGAAGTACAAATTTATCTTAATAATGCAGAAGCACAAAAAAAAGGGAATCCTTTTACTTTAGCAGCAGTGGTTCCTGTCACTAATCGACAAACCACTGCCGAAGAAATGTTAAGAGGAATTGCCCAATCCCAAACTAAATTTAATCAAATAGGTTTACAAGGTAGATTATTAGAAATTATCATTGTCAATGATAGTAATGACCCTAGTAAAGCTCAAGAAGTAGCCGAAAAAATAGTCAAAAATCCTAATATTTTAGGAGTCATAGGACATAATACTAGTAGTGCCAGTAGTAAAGGTTTAGAAGTTTATGAACAAGCTGGAATTGCCATGATTTCTCCTACCAGTACCAGTACCAGTTTATCAGCAAGTGTCTTTTTTAGAACCGTTCCCTCTGATGCGAAAGCAGGGGAATTCTTAGCAAGATATGCTCTCAATAATAACCTTAATAGTGTGGCTATTTTTTATAACTCAAAAAGCAACTACAGTCAAAGTTTAAAGGATGCTTTTGTTAAGGATTTTTCTCTGTTAGGAACGCCAATCACTCAAGATATGAGTGACAGTAGTTTTAATGCTCAAAATATGGTAAAAACACTAGAAAATAGGGTAGATGGGTTTGCTTTATTTCCCAATGCAGATAATCAAATCATCAACTTTTCCTTGACAGTAGCCAAAGCAAACAGTCAGCTATCAAGCCCCAAAAAACTATTAGGAGGAGATGTGTTATATAACCCTGCTACTTTAAAATTAAGTCAGGGGGGTGTGGAGGGTTTAGTATTAGCCATTCCCTGGTTTGCTAAGACCAGTTATCCCTATACAAATAGTGCAGCAAAAAGATGGGGAGGTCGAGTTAGTTGGCGAACCGCAACCAGTTATGATGCTGCCCAAGCTTTTATCAATGCTTTATCAGACAATGCCACCAGAAATACAATCTTAAATAGCTTGAGACTAACTAATTTATCCTCATCAGAAACATCGGGAGAACCTTTAAGATTTTTTAGCAACGGCGATCGCAATACTGCCCCTTTATTAGTTAGAGTGATTCGTAAAAGTAGTCAGTTTGCTGATTACGATTTTCAAATTATTAATGAATAATTAATTTATGTATAATGGACTTTGAAAAATAGCGTTTAAAATGTTAAAAACGACTAAATTTATAATAAAATACGATCATTATCAGAAACATCAGGGGAACCTTTAAGATTTTTTAGCAACGGCGATCGCAATACAGACCCCATATTAGTTAATGTGATTCCTTCAAGCAATAGTTTTGCTAAATATGATTTTGAACTGATTAGTAAGTAACTAAGATGAACCTCTTTAAACCACTATCCAAAGCTATCATTTTATTCCTTTTACCTACTACATTAATTAGTTGTTCTACAGCTTACACTATAGAAAGAAAAAACACTAAAAATATCAGTGATATTTCTTCTGTCAATTTACCTTTGATCGAGCCAAAATATCGCAATCAATGGACAATCAAATTAGAACAAGAATTTCAAGAAAGAGCATCACAAATCATTAATTTGTATGCTAATAAACAATCATACGGCAGTGCCTATGGGGAAAACGAAAAACGCTCTTATCCTAGGGCAATGTTGGATTTTTTAGCAGGAAATGAAGAGAAAGCGATCGCCTTTTTACAACAAGAAGATCCAGAAGCCAATAAACATCAACATACTGATGGGATTGATTACTATTATAGCTTTACCTTAAAAGGACAGATTCGTAAATATTTTCTCTATGGAGAGTTTCTCGATCCGGCTTATAAACAACGGATGTTTGAAGGGGCAAAAAAATGGACCAAAGAAGATCCTTTAACCCGTCCCCACCCTGTTTATGGGTTAGGAGATGACAGTGGGAGAGACTGGGATATTAGTCGTAGAGGAAGATGGGTTGATGGTAGAAATACAGACAATTTAAGGGCAATGAGAGAAACCTCTGTTTACTTAATGGCCGAAGAAACAGGGAATGAACAAACTCGTTTAATTTATAAAGAGAAAATCCAAAGATATGTCTGGGCATTGTATCATATTGGTATGGGAGAATGGGATTCGGGGGTTTATCATGGTCATACCTTTGCCCCCTATCTAAATTTATACGATTTTGCCAAAGATCCTGAAGTAAAATTGTTAGCAAAAGCAGCTTTAGATTGGATGTCTATTGCTGCTGGTGTTAAATATTATCGTGGGGGTTGGGGTGGACCTGTTAAACGAGACTATGGAGGAGGAAATTTAGCTTTAGGCGCAAGTGCTGCACGAACTTTTTGGTTATATTTTGGAGATACTCCCTTACCGAATGAGCGTCCTGAAACAGATACTTTGTTTTTGATTACCAGTCCCTATCGCCCCCCTTTAGCTGCTATTAATTTAGCTCATAAAAAGTTTAATAAACCTCTGGAAATTATCAGCAGTAAACCCTTATATGAAAACTGGAAACCTGGTAATTCTGATGCACCGGGTTATTGGGAAACTCAGTTTTTTGGACATAGTTATCAAATGGGAAGTTTAGCAGGTACTTTTGCAGATGGAGATGTTGCACCGTTTAAATTAATGGCTTATAATTCTCAAAGAGGAGTTGATTATTTTGTGGCTAATACAGGGGGTAAATTAGTCCGTCCAGGAAAAAAAGCAGGGGATCAAATAGGACAATATCGTAATCTTTTAATTTGGTTAAAACCACCTTCCAAGGCTAATTTTAGCTTTCAAATTCCTAAAAATGCCACAGCAGAAATTGAAGATAATATTTGGTTCTTTGAGTTAGAAAAAACTTGGTTAGCGGTTCATCCTATTAATTTGGAAAATTATAAAAAAGTTAATCATCCTCAAGATAAATATGAGCAAGAAAAATTCTTAACAGCTAAATTAAAAAATAACAATTTTTATGGATTTGCTTTAGAAGTTGGAGAAGAAAAATCTCATGGAAGTTATGAAAAATTTAAAGATAATGTCAAAAAAAAGAGTCAGCTTAATCTAGAAAAGCTGACTAGAGGAATTGTAAATTATCAAGGGAGCAACCAACAAACCTTACAATTAATTTATAATCCATTAAATCTTTTACCTATGCTCATCCGTAACGGAGATTTACATCAATGGTCAGAAAACTTTGCCCTTTATAATAGTCAAAGTAAAGATAAGTCTCCGATCTCTTTAGGTTATAAAGAAGGAAAACTAACAGTTAAGACTAACAAATATGAGTTTGAAACTCAAGTCAGTGATGATAGAAATGTTGTCATTTCCCCTTGAAATGTTTCCTTAACCACAAGGAAAATGCTTAAGTAGTTTCTGGTTGATAATTTAGTACCCACAGCAAAATGGGGGATATAATGGCGCAAGCAAGGGTAATTAAGCCAATAACTTCTAAAGCTTGTGTAAAATCAGTCGTCATAAGTTTGCCTCCGAATGCTTTCATAGTATTGTTAAGCATTAATACTCAAGAACACTATATCCATTAACACGAATACTAGATATAGTTAATTCAAATAAAAATGAGAAAAAATCCACTGTCAACATAGTGAGCAATATGCTCAAACTCCTCATGTCTCAAACTTACTTGAAATGACTATAACTCTAGGATACTCAAATAAACCTTAGTTCTTTATCAACTTATCCCATAATCTTAATAAATATTTTTAATAACGCTTTTTTATATAACATAATGTGTAGTTTGGTTAAGTTTTAAAAAGGATCAAAGTTGCGATCACTATCCCCTTCAATCTGGAAAAAATAACCATAAATTAAGCGGCGTTTAAGTTATATTTGTTTACAAAAAAACTATCAACAAAAAAGGATAATGGCCAGTAGTAGCAAAAGAACAGTCAACTACCTCGATTCGCTATCGCTGAAATCGAGGCTTGAGGAAACCCTAGCAATAGGTTCACGGTACTCAAGGTAACAGTTGGTTAGGGCATAGAGATTTGGTGAGGCTAAACGTACAAATATTTCCCT
>JASJEA010000207.1 GCA_030064935.1 Crocosphaera sp.
TCCTAAGAACCAACCAATAAAAACAAAATTAAGTAAGACGGCAGGAGAACCCCAAATTCTAGCCCCAAAATACTCCATTCCTGAAAATTCAATTTCTGAAGAACCTGATAATAAGAAGAAACCAATTTTTTCAATGGGATATTGAAAAATTAATAGGAAACATCCTAAACTTAAAGCAATTAAGGCACTGCGAAAAATAGCTAAGACAATTCCTTCTTGATCATTCTTTCCTACCGCTTCTGCTGTAATAGCATTAGTTCCAGAACGAAGAAACTTTAAAACACGATAAAGATAGTCAAAAATAATACTTCCTAAAATGACACCTCCCAAATAACGAATGTCTTCTAAATGGCCTAAAAAAGCGGTGTCACATAACCCAGCTAAGGGAACCATCATATTAGAAAATACACTCACTGTAGCTAAACGATAAAAGCGAGTTAATAAGCTACGATATTCAAGAGGAAGGGATAAATTCATAGAATTTTTATTATCTTTCAATCCAACTATTAGTTTATTATAGCTAGTCTAAATCATTGATGAACAGTAATACAGGCATCCTGTCTGTTACAAGCTAGAAACTTGTGCTAAAATTTTCACGATTCATTATGCGTTTAGACTGAACTATCTATCGACAATAATTTTGCTTAATCTTTAACTAAGAGCTTAATATTATTAAGTCCTTAGTTAAAATTATTAAAACATCTCCTTAACCTTTGACCATTAGTTCAATGTTTTCTTGTTCTAAGTCTTTGCCAATAAAAACTAAACGAGTTTGTCGGTTTTCCTCGTTACGCCATAAACGATCATAAAAAGTATCAAAGCGATCGCCTACTCCTTGCAAGACTAAACGCATAGGTTTATTGGCAACATTAACAAACCCTTTAATGCGATAAATTTCCTGTTCTTGAACTAATTGAGTTAAAGTTTGTACTAATTTTTTTGGGTCATAAGCCTGTTCTAAGGTAATTTGAACTGAGGTAATATCATCGTCATGATCGTGTTCTTCTTCGTGATCATGATGACTAGGACGATTTTCTAAATTATCTTCGACGGCTGCATTAAACCCCAACAAAATCTCAGGACTAATGTTACCTTGATGACAAGAAACGACTTTAACTCCAGGGCGTAATTCTTGAGATAACCATGTCTTAATTTTGCTTAATTCCGTTGCTTCTACTAAGTCAGTTTTTGTTAGTAAAACTAAGTCAGCACAAGCTAATTGATCCTCAAATAATTCTTCGATAGGGGTTTCATGTTCGAGATTGGGATCGGCTTTTCTTTGGGCTTCTAATGCCTCTAAATCTCCTACCAATGTTCCTGATGCTAATGCTTGACAATCTACTACTGTCACCACACCATCTACTGTAGCGTGATTACGAATGTCTGGCCAACGGAAGGCTTGAACAAGGGGTTTTGGTAGGGCTAAACCAGAGGTTTCGATTAACATACAATCAAGAGAATCTCGCCGTTCTAAAAGTTGCTGCATAGTCGGATAAAACTCCTCTTGAACAGTGCAGCATAGACAACCGTTATTAAGTTCGATAATGTTATCATTAGGGTCATCATCTTCCTGACAAATTTGACAATCTCTTAGTAATTCTCCATCAATTCCTACCTCTCCAAATTCATTTACCATAACGGCGATTCTACGATTTTGGTTATTCTGTAAAAGGTGACGAACCAAGGTGGTTTTTCCTGCGCCTAGAAACCCTGTAATGACGGTGACGGGAATTTTGTGCATTAACTATCTTCTCTGACTTGATGAGCGTAATATAAGCATCTATATAAAATCATATCTCAAATTAAGAGTATGGGATTAGCGTTTAGTTGATAAACTGAGAGATATTAACAAATCGTAGTTTTTATGAGTTATCTTTTAAACAGTTCGCTGGGGATTCAATTTAGCCATCTCTACACCTTATTTATTAGCAATCTCTTAATATCTTTGCCTTTTCTCCTCTTTGGGATTTTTGTTTCTAGTGTTTTATTGGTTTTTGTTGATGAACACCAATTAGCAGCGAAGCTACCCCGTAGTCGAATTTTAGGGGTAATCATGGGAAGTAGTTTAGGGTTGCTGCTGCCGGTGGGACAATATGGCACATTTCCAGTTGTTAGGCGGTTATTGCTGCAAGGCGTGCCTATTCCTCTGTGTATCAGCTTTCTAATCGCATCACCGACTATTAACCTATTTGTTATTAAAAATAGTTGGCAATTGTTAGGGGATCATCCTAGATTATTGTTCCTAAGAATTTTTGGGGCTTGGTTAATTGGTATTATGATTGGGTTAGTTTTTAGTGCCTATTCAGAAAAGTCTCTGATTGAAGAAAAAAGCCTATCTCCTCTAGGCAGTCGCTCTAGTTTAGTCCGCTCTGGAACTGTTATATCCTCTTTAGAACCTTCCCAACCTCTTCATAGGGCGGGTAATCTAATTTATGAATATCAAGATAATTTGCGTACTTCTC
Source organism: Crocosphaera sp. (assembly GCA_030064935.1). GTDB lineage: Bacteria > Cyanobacteriota > Cyanobacteriia > Cyanobacteriales > Microcystaceae > Crocosphaera. The sequence continues at coordinate 2,463 of JASJEA010000207.1, forward strand.
GAAGTATTGAAAAAAAATTATATCTATTTTTTAAGAATATAAGTCGAGAGTTTTTAGAACTAGGTTCTATTCTGTTAGTTGGAGTTGCTATTGCTACAGTTTTACAGTTTTTTTTGCCCCCAAGTCAAATACTTCAATGGGACAATACTCCGTTCAAACAGATAATAATGATGTCAATATTTGCTTTTTTTCTATCTCTTAATTCATTATGGTCCCCTAATTTCATCACTCCTTTTTTATCTTCTTTTTTATCTGGTTCTCATTTAGTTTTCTTGTTATTTAATTCTTTACTGAATTTGCCTAGTTTAATATTATTACTAACTATCATACGATTAAAATCAGCTACTTATATTATCATTCTCACAGCAGAATTAATCTTTCTATTTGGTTTGATCTTGAATTTTTATGTCAATTGAAAGCAAAAAAGAGATTCAATACTGCAACTTAAGGAGTCAATAATTTGCCCATTCTAATTGACATCTATTATATTAGGAATAACCATTATATTCAAAAGCATGATCCCAAACATAATCTAGTACCATTCTTGATTGTTTTAGAGGTAGAATAACAAGATTATTTTGTTGATCATAAGATAATAAAGCACAGTCGTTTATTTCTTCTTCTTTATAATCAGAATGAATTATTTTTCCCTGTATTTTTTGTAAATTATTGAGAGGTCCATTGATATCAAAGTCAATATTAATTCCCAGTTTTTCCATCATCCATTGTTCAATTTTATCATCTAACTTTTGAGCGGTTAATTTATCTTGACTGGTTAGTAAATGATAATAGACTAAAATGATTTCTTTGCATTCTTCCTCTTCTGCAATATCGGCTAAGGCTTGAAAAACACTAGCGTTGTTAGCTATATTCTTAAAAAATAAGGTATCACTTACTTCTTTTTGAAACTTAATTTCTTTGCTTTTATACTTAGTATATTGTTTAACGGCGAAACCACCTAAAGTCATTGTTAAGGATAAAGTTGCTACCAAAATAGGCATAATATCACGAACTTTTTCTTTATCAACTTCAATAGATTCTACCAAAGAGTCTGCATTGATTAAAAGAAAAATAGCCACAATAATTAGTAAAATATTAGGAATCGCTCGCAGCATTAAAGGAATAGCTGCGCCGACAGCAGGAACCCCAAATAATAATCTATCTCTCCAAGTCATGCTTGTTTTGATATTAGGAAATAACAGATCAAGATCGAGCTTTGGTATATTTTTATAGAAATAAAGATACATTTTACCTGGGATGAAATTTAATGTTTTATTTTTTTTCTTCTTTTTATCTTTGGCTTTAAAATATCCTTCTCCTTTAAATTTTATCAATAAAACAATTCTTTCTAAGATATCTATATTTTTTTCCTCTTTCCAAAACTTGAATTTTTTTGTTTGTATTGTTTCATAAATATCACCACGATAATAACAATAAAATTCTTCAAAATCCTCAAAATCAACATCTGTTTTTAAATTAATTAAAGATTTCTCGTCCAAAGATTTTTGAATAATATCATCGGATAACTGAATATAATTAGCCCTTTCTAAAATATATTTAAACCCTTTAATTACGGCTGCTTGCATTGTTTCATATTCTTCTAAATTAGGTTCTCTCAAAGATTGTACATCCGCATTAGGATTAAACAGAGTATAATTATCCTTGATTGTTTCTAATGTAGCATGAAAACGAAAATGGAAAAAAGCCGATAGGAGCTCACAAAACTCTTTAAAAAGTTGTTTATCATCCCCTTGAAGTTTTCCATCTTCAAGACACAAATCAATTAAATCAGTACGACGTAAAGGGATAAAAGATTCTCTAAAATCAGACATTATCATTAGTTATTAATTGTTAAAACCTCTTTTGCGGATAATCCATCTCCTTGATATCCAAAGTACCATAAACTTGCGATCGCTTCTGCTAAAGTGACCCCTTTTTTGGGTTGAAAAAGTGTGGTATAACCTAGGATACGACGAACATTTGATTGTTCTCCATTTTGAAAATCTGCGTATAATGCTTGTATTGCTTTGATATCAATTTTTGTGGTATCTTGAAAGCCCCAAGTTTCTTTAATATTGTCAATAGAGGCTTTGGGTAAACCTTTTCCTATATCCAAAGGAACTTTCCAGGTAATCAAATCTTCTCTTGTTAAAGGGGTATCAGGGCGAAACAGAGAGGCACTACTATTACCGGTTAAAGGAGAAGGAATGATGCCCGCTTCAGCTAACCCTTGAATAACAGGAAAGTCGGGATCATTCTTACCCACATCAACAAAAGCTGGTTTAGAGGTTTCAACCCCTAATCTTAGTTGTTTTGCTGGGGTATTTTGGTTAAACTTATTATAGGTTTGCACTAACCATCTAGCATAAGTTCTACGATTAATGATAGTATTGGCAGTGATAACTTTATCTTCAGTTTGCTTCAGCTTTAAGTCTTCTAAAGCCATCACATCTCCAACATAAGGGCGTAATGCTTCTGTTATTTCATCAAGGGTAAAAAGATTAGTTTCAGGGGAAGCCGGCGGCTCTAAGTTTGTTGAAGAGGAAGGGGTATTAAGCGGTTGATAACTCAGGGAATAATCTGTTTTTTCCTCATTAGAGATTAAAAAAGATAACTTAACTTCTAAGCTATTTTTTTGTGCCACCAATAGATTTTCGTCCTCATTAAAAGGTTGAGTAATTGTCCAATCGTCATTGTTAAATGCTTCTTGATAAAATTCGCTAATTTTTGTAATAGAATCAGTAGAGGACAAACGAATTAATCCTTTTGTTTCCGTTAAATTATCAGAGACTTCTTGCAAATCTGCATTAGAATATTGGGGAATCATAGCAGGAAACACTTGCGGGATCTCAAGCTTAGATAAATCCGTATTTTCTGTTCTTTTTTCTAAATCAGGATTAGGAGAAAATCGACCTTCCCAACCATCAACACTACTACAAGCGGTTAAAACAGTTAATAGTAAACTCAGAATTAGATAACGAAACATAAGAAAAATTGTTAAGCAAATTATTTGTTATTCTGGGCATCCAAAGCGGCTTTAGGATAAACAATTCTCTGGTGATGAAATTGCTGCCAAACCTTAACGAAAACCTCGGCAATAATGGGTAATTCCTCATAGCGAATGCCACTATCTTTCAATTGATTATCCCGCCAACGGGCTTTAAATATCTTTTGAATCATAGCTAAAGCCGTTTCTGGAGTCGCTTCCTTGAGAGAACGTAATGCGGCCTCGCAGCCATCAGCCAACATGACAATACCCGTTTCTCGTGACTGGGGAATCGGCCCTGCATAGCGAAATCCCTCCTCGATAATGATCTCCTGGCCATTACGTTCTGCATCTTGTTTGGCCTGATAATAAAAATAGGAAATCAATAACGTTCCCTGGTGTTCGGGAATAAAATCACGAATAACCCTAGGTAAACCATACTTTTTAGCCATCACCAATCCCTCGGAAACGTGCTTTTTAATAATTTCCACACTGATCCAAGGATCATTAATGATGTCGTGTTTATTGGGATTTCCCATTTGATTCTCAATAAAACCCATCGGGTCGTGCATTTTGCCAATATCATGATACAGAGTTCCTGCGCGAATCAACTCCACATTACAATGTAACTCCCTTGCCGCCGCCTCCGCTAAACAAGCCACAAATAGGGTATGCTGAAATGTCCCTGGGGTTTCCGTTGCTAAGCGTTTCAGTAAAGCACAGTTGGGGTTAGCCAACTCTACTAAACGAATAGGGGTGACTAAATCAAACAACCGTTCCAAATAAGGAGAAACACCCAAGGCCATCACACTCCAAGCAATCCCTGATAATCCATAAAAAATAGCATCCGGTAGCACAACCGACCATATAGTACCCGCTACGGGGGCAACAATGAGATAACCCAGGAAATAAAGACCTCCTTGTAATAGTCCTACCCCACCTCCTAAACAAGCTAACTCATCGCGCGAGCGCAACTTCCAGGCGATGGAAGCTGCGAGGAATCCTCCGGCGGTTCCCGCTAAAACATAACTCCAATTGATGGTGGTTGCAGCAAAAGTAGATAAGCCACTCAACAAAATAACCTGGGTAATAGCCAAAGTCGGTCCATAAAAACTACTGGTCAATAAGCCAACCGCAGGTAAATTGGTGTAGCCCAGGTTAAAAATGCCTAACAGTGGGGTACTCAAACTCAAAAGACAGAGTAGGATATGGTCACGGCGACGCATGGGGCGATGAACCTTTTGAGTGACCAAAGAAAAGATTGTTACAGTTCCGGTGACTATAATGGCAGAAATCCCTAATCCCACCCAGTTGATTCCTCGAAGACTGAGTTGAAAACTATCGAGAAGAACGAACTCTTCTTGGGTAATGGTTTCTCCCGCCTCAACAATCACATCTCCTGCCTTAACTTCCACGATAACAGGTTCAACAGCTTGAGCGGCTTGTTCAGCCCTTTGTTTTGTGGCTTCTTTGTCAACCGTCAGATTATGTTGATTTTGCAAAATTTTGCTTAATAATTTGGTGATATCACTTTTGGGAACCAAGGAATCGGTGATCTCCACTTGATTTTTAATAATTTCGTTGAGTAAATAATCCGGCATACCGGGGGGAAGTCCTTGGAGGAGAATGCGATGTAAAGTGGTTGTAAAGGTTTTTTGGGTGGCTTGCCAGGAGGGCTCGTCTAGGTTTAAAAAGATTGTTAAAAGTTCTGGGGTCAAATGAGAGGTTTTAGCCGTTGCCACTTCTGCTCTGGCTTGTTGGTAGTTTTGACGAGACTTCTCAATGGTTTTCAGGAGACCTTTAACGGTTGTAGGGGAAGTTTTTTTTGCATAATCATCCAACTGCTCTATAGCCTTTTGCACAAACTCGTCAGAGTTGGGTAAGGTTTGCGTTGTCCCACTAATAAGAGTGGATTGAATGGTTTTCCAGTCTTTTTCATTCACCTCACGCAAATATTGTTGAGTGGGGAGGGGAATAAACTCTACCTTGATAAAGGGGAAAGCCCCAGCTTTTTGACGGAATTGTTGAATTTCATAGATGGTTTCTGATAATTCTCCTTGAAGATCATAGGTAAGTTGGGCATCTCTTTGTAGAACCGGTATTATTCCGGTACGAACTTCTTGGCGTTTTTCTTCGGTGGTTTTTTCATCTGTAAAGGTTCCATCCCTTGGGGCGATGACTTTGATGGGGGATTGGGTTCCCACCGATAATCGTGGTTGGTTATAGAAACGATAACCGATGACACTGGTTAAAGAAATGACTGTAATGCCCAACATCAGGGGAGGATGTATTTTTTTGATGGGCTTGGATTTATGGAGCTTGCTTAACCAGTTAGATTCATGGGGCGGGGTTGATGGGGATTTATTATTGAGGGTTTCTTGAGCCTTAAGACGAGAAACACGGCTATTTTGGTACTTTTGTCGTAATTTCTCGAAGTTTTGTTTCAATAATTGCAGCGTTTTCATCTTCTATAAGGTCAATGTAAAAGGATTAAATGAGATTTCTTAGATCTACTCTTGGGGAGAAACCACATCGGGTAACGGCTTCTTTATACGATATAACCACAATAGCCCCACAATCCCTACACTAATCATAACTAAACTAATCACTTGTGCCACCCTCAGAGGACCTAACATTAAACTATCGGTTCTCAGTCCTTCTATCCAAATTCTGCCACAACTGTAGGCGATTAAGTACACTAGGGACAAGGTTCCCACCGGCAGCCTTAATGGATGTTTTAACCCCCAAAAAAATAACCTTAAGAGAATAACAAAAACCAATAAATTCCACAAAGATTCATAGAGGAAGGTGGGATGGAAGTATTCAGAGGTCACATAGGCCAGAGGACGGTTACTGACTGGAATATACAATTTCCAGGGTAAATTAGTGGGGGAGCCAAAGGCTTCAGAGTTGAAAAAATTTCCCCAACGACCGATGGCTTGTCCTAAAGCTAAAGATGGAACCACTAGATCACTTAATTGCCAGACAGAAATTTTATTCAAGCGGCCAAAAATAATGGCGGCTAAGGTTCCGCCGAGAATTGCCCCATGAATTGCGATACCCCCTTTCCAGATGGCAACAATATCTTCGGGACGTTGGGCATATTCTTGCCATTGAAAGAGGACGTAATACAATCTAGCAGAGGGAATCGCTGCAATGACGAGCCAAATGGCTAAGTCACCCACCAGATCAGGGTTAATGTGACGACGTTTGGCTAACCATTGCGATAAGGTGACTCCCATTAAGACGGCTGAAGCAATTAACAAACCGTACCAACGGACAACTATCGGACCTATCTCCAGTAAGGTCGATCCTGGGGACTGAAATTGAAACCCTAATAGCATAAGCAACTGTCATTCCTTTGATGACATCTGAACATACTTATCATATCTTTTAACTTTAACAAAGCGGGTGGGGGGAATCGAACCCCCATCATTAGCTTGGAAGGCTAAGGTTTTACCACTAAACTACACCCGCAAACTTAGGAATTTTTTTCACATTCACTACTATAACATATCTTGAACCCAATTATCCAAAGAACTGATAACTTTTTTCCTGAGGATTCTGCTTCTTTTCTTAAGAATGATTGGTGAGAGAGGAAACAATGATTTATGGTAGAGATGGCGAAATTTCTCAATCAATGCGATCGCAATATTAGGAACTATGGCAGAAGAGACGAAACCTAGAGCAAAAAAAGAAAAGCCCCCCGCTATCGAAGATAAACCCTTCACTGAATTTATGGAACAGCATTTTACCCCTACCCTTAAGGAAAGCTTGACCAAACAAGGACTCAGTGACATCGAACTCTCTTTTACTCAAGCCCCTGTGTCTATTCCTGGGGCAATGTCAGAAGATGCCTGTTGGCAGGTGATTGGCACTTGGAACCAGGGACAAAGACAGTTTAAACTGTATTTTCCTGAAGAGAGCATCAAGGGACAAAAAGCATTTTCCTATGCCGTTAATGGAAAGCCTCCTAGTACCATTGAATCTTTTATGATCGATGAACGTAAAATCACCCTAGACTTAATGATTTTATATACGTTACAACGTCTTAATGGTCAGAAATGGCTGACACGCAATTAATTGGAGAAGGTGGGCAATGCCCACCCTCCTCTTAAACGGGAACAGCTAATAATTGATCCACTTGCTTTGCTGTATCAAAGAAGCAACGCACATTATCTTCGGGAGTTCCCACTAGAACACCATGACCTAAGTTAAGAATATGCCCACCTCTTCCTGCTTTGCGCACAGTATCTAAAATGCGCTCTTTGATGAAGTCTTGGGAGCCAAATAGAACCCCAGGATCAATGTTGCCTTGTACCTTCATCTCTCTTCCTAAGCGTTGTCTCGCTTCAGCCATATCAACGGTCCAGTCTACGCTTACCATATCAACCCCAGACTGTCCCATTCTTTCTAAGACACCAGCACTACCACTGATATAGAGGATTAAAGGCGTGTCAGGATGGGTTGCCTTGACTTGACGCACTACCTGTTGTTGATAAGGTAGGGCAAAGGTTTCGTAGTCTTGAGGACTCAATTGACCTGCCCAGGAGTCGAATAGTTGCACCACTTGGGCCCCGCAGTCAATCTGATAACGTACATAAACTGCGATCGCATCGGCTATTTTACTCAAGAAACTATGGAGGATCTGAGGTTGAGAAAAAGCCATGCTCTTGATGATGGCATAATTCTTAGAACTTTTCCCTTCGATTGCATAGGCGGCTAAAGTCCAGGGAGAACCCACAAATCCTAACACAGTGGATTCGTTTCCAACTTGTGTCCGCAATTCGTTTAAAATTGTTTTGATGAAGGGTAAGGACTCTTCTGGGTTTAGTGGACGCAAGTTATCAATTTGCTCCTGAGTACGAATGGGCGGATCAATGACCGGTCCCTTGCTTTCTACGATGTCAAAGGGAATACCCATCCCTGGTAAAGGGGTCAAAATGTCAGAGAACATGATGACTCCATCTGGTTGAAATGCTCGCCAAGGTTGTAGAGAGATTTCAATGGCAAGGTCAGGATTTTCGGATCTTTCACGAAAACTGGGGTATTTATCTCGTAAATCCCGATATACTTTCATATAACGTCCAGCTTGTCGCATCATCCAAACCGGAGGACGATCTACGATTTCCCCTCGTGCAACACGAAGAAGATAGGGTGTATCTTTAGCTCCTGTCATATAGCTTCCCCAGTAATTAAACGTGCATTTTTCACCCTATCATTTCGCTTGTCCTCTTCTATACAATTTGTAATGAATGTTTATTATTAGGGTTTTTGCTTGGATTATTTTGTCAAGCTTAATTCAGTATCAGTACATATATATTGATAATGCAAGTTACAACAGTAAAATTGTTGTGTTTTGTAACTTAAAATTAACTAAATAACCAATAAAACCCTGTGAATAATGGATTAAAATGATGACAATGTTGGTTTTTATAGCAGTCAATCATCAAGTAAAAAGGAATTACTAAAAAGATGAGTGAATTTGAAACGGTAAGAATGTTATTGTCTCATAATTTTGATATCTCTAATGATATCTTTCCTGAGTTAAGTTTGCAGGATTTCACGCAAGTATTTGTTGAAGGTTTAAGTCAATATGATAGGGTAAAATGTCGTCACTTAAATCATCCTCATTGGATGGTAGAAATTTTGTTTCCTAAGAATAGTTTTTCTCCTGCACAGATGGGAGAAATGTGTGCAGATGATTTACTTAGTAAGCGTATGAGTCAGAGAAATAAGAATGATAGTTTTCCTGATATTTTGATTTTAGCTGGATTAAAAAACACCCCACCTTTAAGCGATTCTCCTGATACATTACAAACTGGAGAATGGGGAGTTGATGTTGTAGAAACTGCCTCAGCAGAAAAGTTTTTAACTGAGTTAGGATGGGAAGAAAAAACAGCAGAAAAAACCATTGATCAAGTCTTTAAGGTTGAAAGATTGAAACATTAATATTGTCAGTTTGAGAGGATATCTTGCAAGATTTTTGATTTTATGTACTAAAAGTGTACTTAATGTGGTTTACTTATTCAATTTTGTGCATTTATGGAAAGATAATTAGGAATTGTCTACAAGTGTTTAGCGTTAAAGTTAAGATAGACAGATGTAGTCAAATCTATCCAACTCTTTCTAAAGGATTAACCTTTAGGGGTTGAACGCCACAACTCGCTATCCCCTCGACAGTAAATGCCTCTGGGGAATACGTTCTAAT
>JASJEA010000200.1 GCA_030064935.1 Crocosphaera sp.
ATTGAGTCGTGAAACACAAAAATTCATCCCTCAACTTGTAGAAGTTGGGGTATTCTTTTTGTGTTTCTGGTTTTTCTTTTATTGGGATAAAATATTTACACAATAAGTTCTTGCTATGGTCAAGAGAGTAACAACCAATGAATATTATCCTTAATTCTAAACTAGAAGACCTCATTCAAAAACAAATTATCTCTGGTAGATATACCAGTATCGATAATGTTCTCGAAGAAGCTTTAACTCTATTAGAAAAACGTAATGAATATGAGCAATGGATTGAAGAAATTGAGCAAAAAATTGACCTAGCAGCACAACAACTAGAGCGAGGGGAAGGAATTGATGGAGAAACTGCTATTAAGCAATTGCGGGAAAATTTACAACAGAATAAATAAAGGTAATCATGACTCAATATATCATTGCACCTGTAGCCATTCAAGACCTTAAAATTATTACAGATTACCTCGCTAAAACAAATGTTGAAACAGCAGAAAAACTATTAAATCAATTTGAGAAAAAATGTCGTTATTTAGTACAGTTTCCGAAAATTGGTCGTAGTTATAGCTATATTCGCCCTTATTTGCGAGGTTTACCTCTTAATGGTTACATTATTTTTTATCGTTTGAGTCAAGATAATATAGAAATTATGCGAGTTATTAGAGGTAATCGTGATTTAGAAGTTCTTTTTAATAGCGATGAAGAAGATTAAAACTAAAAATACTTTCTAATTAAGCGATCGCTACTGTAATAGTTAACTACTTCTGGGAGTGTATCTTATGGTTCGTTAGAGTAACAAACTAACCTGTTATAACCTGTTATATAGATTGAGGTTTAAACTATAGCACTAGGGTTTTTAGTGAGCGATCGCTAGTGCAGGAGTTAACTACTTCTGGGATTGTATTTTATGGTTCGTTGGTGAACGTTTGTATTGCTTGGTAAGAGTAACAAAATAACCTGTTATAACCTGTTATATAGATTGAGGTTGAAACTATAGCACTAGAGTTTTTGTGAGGCGATCGCTACTGTAGGAGTTAACGACATCGGGGACTATATTTTATAGTTCGTTGGTGAACGTTTGTATTGCTTGGCAAGAGTAACAAACTAACCTGTTATAACCTGTTATATAAGTTGTGATTTAAACTATAGCACTAGAGTTTTTGTGAGGCGATCGCTAGTGCAGGAGTTAATTACTTCTGGGAATGTATCTTATGGTTCGTTGGTGAACGTTTGTATTGATTGAGAGTTAGCTACTTGTGAAATCAATATTAATATGACATCAAAACAAGGCATTACAGATATTTTGTACATCTTCTAGAGAAACCCGTTTATAGGAAATTTTTCGCGGTAACGTCAACACAACTGGACTATCTTCGCATTTTCCCAAACAACCAGAAGGAATAATCTTTGTATCTGAGGGAGTTTGAGACTTAAATGCTGTTAAGAGTTTTTCGGAACCATCTGTCTGACAACAAAGCCCCTGACAGACTAAAATTGAGCGATCGCTATATCTTGGACTTCGATGAATCATATTAAATAAGAAACACTAATCTTTTAAGTAGAACTACTCAGGTATTTTACAGTGAAGTAATAAGACAATCTAAGCTCTCATCTCTAGGATAACTAAGTCATGAGGTTTCGGGATCGCTACTGTAATAGTTAACTACTTCTGGGAGTGTATCTTATGGTTCGTTGGTGAACGTTTGTATTAATTGGAAAGAGTGACAAACTAACCTGTTATAACCTGTTATAAATATTCGGATTTAAACTATAGCACTAGGGTTTTTATTAAGCGATCGCTAGTGCAGGAGTTAATTACTTCTGGGAATGTATCTTATGGTTCGTTGGTGAACGTTTGTATTGCTTGGTAAGGGTGACAAGCTAACCTGTTATAACCTGTTATATAGATTGGGGTTGAAACTATAGCACTAGGGTTTTTATTAAGCGATCGCTACTGTAATAGTTAACTACTTCTGGAATTGTATTTTACAGAATAACTTTCATTTATTCTGACTCAATTAATATTCTTTTCCCTCCATTGTTTTTGTTCTTCTGACAAAGGTAATTGGTTCTCTATCTCTGAATCATATCTTGCTGTCCACCAATTGTATGCTTTTGTGATTTCGTTTGGGTTATTAATTTTGGCACCTGTTAGATTTGCTTTGTATAAATTTGCACAGTTAAGATTCTTGTCGTTCTTTCTATTTTCCTGTGTACATTTATTATCTCCAAATACTGTATCTGTAAGATCAGTATTAGTTAAATTAGCTTCTGAAAGATTAGCACCAGTAAAATTAGCTCCATTAAGAGCAGTAATATCACCACTATAAGGACTACTGAAATCGACTTTTTCAAGCCTTGCATTAGTAAAATTTGCTCCTCTAAATCCACTATTTCTGAACTCTGCGCTTATCAGGTTTGCTCCATTAAAATTAGCCCTATTAAGATATGAATTATGCAGTTTAATATGTTTTAAAAATATACCACTCATATCAACATCATCAAAATAATATCTGTTGGTACTAAGATTACAATAAGGATATGTATCTATATTGAAAGTATTTGATTCAACTAATATGTTGTCTTTTTTAATTTTCTTTTTATAGTCTTTAAATCTACATATTCCTTCTTGTCCAGGTGCCTCAAAACCTGTTGCTTTAGTATGATTAATTAAACCAGATTCATATAAATAAATAAGGACAACTCTTCTACTATCCCTATTTAATTTCCTTGTATATGTTCTGGTGAGATAATCAATCTCTTTTATTCGTGCTAACTTAAATGCAAATGTCGGCCTATTATCTATAAATTCTATTGTTTTTTTGCTATCTTGTTGGCTATTTTTTGATACAATTATCTCATTGATTTTGTCAAGATAATTATGTAATTGTTTGGCTTCTTCAACTTGTTCAGTGTGTACAGAAACTTTCCAACTAATCAAAAAAGTTAATCCAGAAACTATTATGCCTACTATGACGCTTATTATGCCTACTATGACGCTTATGTTTTTTAATTGGTCTTTTGAATCTTCAAGTTTCACAGTAATTGAACTTTCAGGACTTACAGTAACTGAACCTTGAGTATCGGTAATTCTTTCCTTAGTTCTCATGACACCCAAATAGGTTTAATCCATGTAGCTGAAATCTCAAACCTATCCTCCTTTACTTAACATTATATAACTCAAAATAGATTCCAAAAAACTTATGATTGAGTATATTTACTTTTCTTCAAAAATCTATGTATTTAACAACTTGCTCATTCTGTTAACTTCTGAAAACTAGGGCAACTCTTTACAAAATGTTACGTCATCGGTATAGTGTCTCTACTTGACTTCTTTTTTTCTGAGAGTCAATGTTGTTCATAGGATATGACTATGAAAATCTTAATTACCGGTGCATCTGGGTTTCTGGGGACTAACTTATGTTCTCAACTGGAAACCCAAGGCCACGACATCATCAAATTAAACTCTAAAAACTGCGATCTGACACAGCCAGACTCGTTATTAAACTTTAACAATGTTAGCTACGATCAAATTTATCATTTAGCAGCCTGGACCCAAGCAGGGGACTTTTGTTTGTACCATCCAGGGGAACAATGGATAATCAACCAACAGATGAATACTCATGTGTTGACTTGGTGGCAAAAACATCAACCCCAGGCCAAATTTATTTGTATGGGAACAAGTTGTGCCTATGATCCCGACTTAGCTTTAGTAGAAGAGAATTATCTAACAGGGATGCCCATTAGTAGCCTATTTACTTATGCAATGACCAAAAGAATGCTCTATGCAGGACTTTTGGCTTTAAATAAACAATATGGTCTCAAGTATCTTTGTTTAGTTCCTTCGACCCTTTACGGCACAGGATATCATACCGATGGACGACAGATGCACTTCATCTTCGATCTGATCCGTAAGATTATTCGCGGTAAACTGTATGATGAACCCGTTATCCTATGGGGAGATGGCTACCAGTCACGGGAGCTAGTCTTTGTGGAAGATTTTGCTAAGATTGCTATGGAATTATCCCAAACCGTTGATAATGATCTGATTAATATCGGTGCAGGGGAGGAGTTTACCATTCGTCACTTCGCTAAACTTATTTGCGAAGGGGTAGGATATGACTTTAATAAGATCCAGTTTGACACCTCCCGTTATGTGGGAGCCAAGTCTAAATGCTTAATTGTTGACAAACTTAAGCAATCTTTACCCCATTTTGGCTTAACTCCATTAGAATTAGGATTAACGAAAACAATTGACTGGTTTTGGCAGGAACAAGAAAAACTTGTCCCTGCTCATTAACTAATATGTGAGGAAGGAACGGTGAACTATTGGATTCAACATAGGCTAAACTGCCTAGAGGAAGCGTTTAACCCTAAATACTGTCGCTCCCTAGAGCATACCATTGGTATCGTTGCCAGACAGTTTAAGGCAGGGAATAAACTGCTAATCTGTGGGAACGGTGGCTCCGCAGCCGATGCTCAACACATTGCTGCTGAGTTTGTCGGGCGGTTTCAACTGCATCGTAAGGGTTTACCTGCGATCGCATTGGGAACAAACCCGGCTACATTAACAGCATGGTCAAATGATTACGAGTTTGAGACAGTTTTCGCCCGTCAGGTGGAAGCTTTTGCTCAGCCAGGGGATATTCTCTGGGGTATTTCCACTTCTGGAAAGTCTGCTAATGTTGTTCGTGCTATGGAAATGGCTAAAGACTTAGGCTTGTTGACTATTGGTATGGCGGGCAATAATGGAGGAATGTTAAAGGAGCTTACCGACTATCCTTTATTTGTCTCAGAATATCACACTCCTTATATTCAAGAAATTCATCTGATATCTTATCATCGTATTTGTGAGCAGGTGGAAGCACAGTTATTCGCTAAAGCTGGTTTAGAAGCCAAAATAGCTGTCTAAAATAGTGACTATGACAAAAACTCTTACCCCTTATACACAACTCCAAAAGGCTCTATTTTTGGATAGAGATGGAGTTGTTATTAAGTATGTTCCTTATCTTAGTAAAGTGGAACAAGTTGAACTTCCTCTGGGCGCAGGGGAAGCTTTGAAGCAGTGGCAAGATGCTGGTTATTTATTGATTTTAATTACTAATCAGGCGGGGGTGGGAAGGGGTTATTATACTTTAGAAGATGTGGAAAAAGTACACGATTATATTATTGATGAATATGGTAAATTTGGAGTGACATTTGCCGACATTTTTTTATGTCCCCATCATCCTCAAGATAATTGTTTATGTCGTAAACCATCTCCAAAAATGATAATTGATGCTTCTAAAAAACATGGTATTTCCCTATCTCAATCTTTTTTTGTAGGGGATGCTCCTAGTGATGTGCAATGTGCTATTAATGCAGAATGTCAACCTGTTTTAGTCTTAACCGGAAGAGGAGAAGAAACCTTACAAAGTATCACCCAATATTCCCGTAAGGTTGAAATTTTTGAGAGTTTGCAAGATACAGTACAGTTGATTCCATAGAGGTTAGGTTTAAAGAGACTGTTTAAGTCAATGAGCGTGCATTAGATTTTAGGGGATGCAAGCATCTTGCTTGATATTTTTGCAGGGAGTGAGGAAAATTCTCACCTGAAACAGTCTCCTGATTAATTTTTTCTTTAGTAACAGTCTCTACAGTTTTAAGCCCTCACAAAAACATTGTAGAGATTTAATAATGTTGCTCCTAAACAGCAATTATCAAGACAAGTTTATTGATTTTTCAAAGTACCGATTAAAAAGTTAGATCGGATTTTTATTTGATAAATAAAGAGTAAGATATATTTCTCACCTGTACAAGCATGATGCTTATGCTACAATGTTGACAACTCAAATGTAAATGCTATATTAAACCTTAATAGATAATTAGCCATGAGTCAAGATGAGGGAAAGCAGCTATCACCTATATTTGTATCATTAGTTCCTAATTTAATGGAAGGTGAGGGACATATTATACCCTATCATCAAGCAGTTAGTAAAGCAGTTAAAAAGTTAGGATGGAAACATAAAGTTATTGTCCCCATTGATAACAATGTTGATGAATTACCGATAGGTTGGGATGAAAGTTTAAGTAATAATGATTTAGAAAAAGAAGGGAATTTAGTTATCAAAATTTTTAGAATTAATGAGAGTATAGAATTAGCGAGAACTATAGCTGACTATTTAAACCAGAAAGTTATTAATAATTCAAATTATTCGATTATCTTCTTAGAAAGATTTATTCATTTACAACTATTTGCTCTATATCTTGCTTTGTTATGGGTTCCCACTGATAATTTATCTGTTTGGTTATTATATCGCCTAGATACTCATAAAGATAATACCCGTTGGATTTATAAGCTACTTAACTTTTTAATTACAAGGAGAATAAAACCAGAAAAATTTAAGCTTTTAACAGATAGCGAACGCTTAAGTAAATCTTTATCAAACTACTTTAAAAAACCTGTAACCGTCATGCCTATTCCTCATACGGATATCAGTCATTGTAGCATAGTATCTAAAGATATTTCTAAAATTATTTGTTGGTGGCCTGGTTCCCCTAGAGAAGAAAAAGGATGGAATATTATTAAAAATTTAGCTCATTATTCAGGGGACAATACTAAAAACATTCAGTTAGTTTGTGCAGAAACATCTCAAGTAGAATCTGCTAATAATGGGGTTGAATTGATATTAGTTGAAAACTATTTAACTAGAGAAGAATATTATCATTGGTTGGGTGTAAGTCAGATTATTTTATTACCTTACAATTATCCTGCCTATGAAGGAAGAACATCAGGAATATTCACAGAATCTATTATGGCAGGAAAAACACCATTAGTTACTAAAAATACTTGGATGTCTTCTGAATTATTGAAGCATAATTTAGAAGAATTAGTCATTGACTGGGAAAAGTCTCAACAAGTTTTTGAGATGATCAGAAAAGTTATTAATAGTGACACGATTCAGGATAAAATAAAAAAAATGCAGCACAGTTATCAGCAATTTCATAATACTGATAATTATGCTTGTGTTATCAAGAAAATTTATCAAGCAATGATGCTTTAAAATTATGTTTAAAGTTTGTATTGATGCAACTCCCATCAGAGGAAATTTAACAGGTATTGGAGTTTATACATTAAATTTAATTAACGCATTATATAAACTACAAGAAACAGAAAATTTTATCTTAGATATTTATTTTCATCCCTCACTGAAAAATTGGTTAAAACGTAATTTATCCACTCCAAACTTATTAACTGCCTATCCTCAAGTTTCCTCTTTACCTATTCCTGTCAGTTTAGCTAATCTATTAGCAAAATACTCTCCTTTTATTTTACCTTATTTTGAAAAATATCTAAATCAACCCGATATTATTCAAGGAACGGATCATTATGTTTTTCCTTATAAAAAAGCAGTAAAAATAATGACCATACATGATCTTACTTTTGTTAAATATCCACAATATTCTACAAAAATTGTCAAAGGATACCTAGAAAGAATTAAACGTTGTTTAATTTGGACAGATGCTATTATTACTTTTGCTGAAAATACAAAACAAGATATTGTAGAATTACTCAATATTGATCCTAATATTATTTATGTAACACCCCAAGCAAGTCGTTATTATTCTAACTATTTAAAGCCTCAATTATTATATGATCATCGTGATGTTATAGATTATTATTTATATAAACCCTATTTTCTATTTGTTAGTACCTTAGAACCGAGAAAAAATATTGTAAATTTAATAGAAGCATTTGAGTATTTAAAACAAAATTATAACCTTCCCCATCAACTTATATTAATTGGTAAAAAAGGCTGGAATTATCAAGATATTTTAGATAAAATAGAATTATCTCACTTTAAGGAAGATATCCAACATTTAGACTATGTTTCTGATGAATTAGTAGCTATATTTTACAGTCAAGCAGAAGCATTTATCTATCCTTCTTTTTATGAAGGGTTTGGTTTACCTGTGTTAGAAGCGATGACATTAGGTGCGCCTGTAATTACCTCTTATAGCTCTTCTTTACCTGAAGTTGCAGGAGATGCAGCATTATATATTGACCCCAATAATTATTATGAATTAGCACAAATCATGTTAAAAGTAGTAGATAATTCAACGTTAAGAAAAGAGATGATTCATAAGGGGAAAATACAAGCAGATAAGTTCTCTTGGGAACGAACCGCAAAAGCAACTTTAGATGTATATAAATCTTTAAAAAAGAATAGTTAATACTTTAATCAATTTCTGTGAAATTTCATTCTATTTTTCCAGCTACCAAAAAAGCAAGTTATCCTAAATTTAGTTACAATTAACCAAAACTCGGATAACTAAGTAATTATTAGAAATTGAGCTTGATTCTATACACTTCTAACGGAGAAAACAAACCGTTAGAAAATGCCATCCGAGAAATCAATGGGACTTAAAAGCTGCCATACATCCTCTATGAAGTTGGCAACGGTATGAGTCGCTCCCCCTGCAAAAAGCAAACCAACGATGTTTTCGTCCATATCGAGAATGACTGATCCGGAATCTCCTCCAGCCGAAAAACTTCCTGGGGTGATCAGCATTTGATCTTCAAAGTAGGCAAAACCAGTTTCGTATGCCACCCAACCATCATAGGAAATGGCAGCAATCTCTCCTGTTGTATATCCGGTGGTTCGCCCAGTTTTTTGAACTCTGCTATTGCCATCTGCCACAGCTTGTTCAACACTCTGCCTTGTACGCCAACCCTTGGGATAACCTACCCAGAAAATCTCACGACTGAAATCACCAAATCGATGCACCAAAGCACAAGCAGCATCAACTTTGTTCACCTGCGGATTGGAGACATTAGTATTGGGTTCAAAGTTCAGCCGAACAAAGTCGAATAATTCACCAATAACGTCCGTTTGAGGATTTCCACCGTCGAGGGTTCCAGGTTGAATGATGGGCTCTCCAATGTGGGATTGGTTCTCGTTGGCTAATACATGGTTGTTGCTAAGAATAAATGTGCGATCAGAAAGAGAGCCATAACCCCGCATTCCTAAGCCAAGGGTACCAGTGTAATTTAAACCTGGTACAACCACACATCCACTACAACCACCGACTCCTGGACGCACTTGCATTGTAAATGAACCACGAGCGCGCAGGGGTGCAATTTGGACAACGTCGGTGGCAACATCACTAATCCTTGCAGGAACCATTTCATCAATTCCCAAACCATCCCTCTTTTTGGTTCGCACAAAATACTTGACCGATAATTCATCTGAGAATCGTCCATTTCTCTCCTTCAAACCTACGCCAATTCCCAGCAAATTATCGTCTTGGGCAAACCGCTCTTTGTTGTCTTGCTTCCAACTGGCCTTAGCTTGTAAACAATCTCTTATACTCATGACACAAAACCTCTTATATGATAGTTAGTGTTAGGAGATAGATTTTCAGTTTATTAAGGGCGATCGAGAAATACTTTTGTGTTTCTTGCCTCTAGATATGGAGGCTGCTGCCCTTGGGGTCTCAAAAAAGTCAATCTGCTCGCAACGGTGCAAGCACTTCCACATCTGTAGGAACACCCTCTAATTGCTCTGGGATGAGTTCACTTTCAGTCAGCTTATCAGGGGAAATCTTCTGTTTGACAAATACCTTAATGGCTGTTTGTTGCGTCTTGTTCCCCCCGGAAACCTTTAACCCAATCCCCACTCCTTCGACGTTGGGAAGGGATAGTAAATAAGCACTATACTTTTTCTTAACTGACTTTAGTTCCGATATGTTTTCCATGGTCATCAAAAACCCCCTTGGAAACCTATCACCTCTCAATGGTAGTGAACAGAGAAGGGAATATTGGCATTTTGAAACAATTCTTATCAAAAACCAGTAGGGGTTATAGGGGTTATATAGATTCGTGATCAACTATAGTTTAATTGATTTATTTTTACTCATGAACAAAAAATCAAAATTACTCATAAACTTATCTTTACTGTTATCAAAGCCAACAGGCATAACAGTTTATGCAAACAATGTTTTTCCTTATTTAAAATCTTTAGAACCGACTTTATTAGCGTCTCAACAATACCAAAAATTTCATACCTATTTAGTCCCGAATAATTTAACCCCAGAACAAGGAACTAAAGGACACTTAAATCGTTTAACTTGGACACAGTTTAAACTCCCTAAAATTTATCATCAATTACAAGCAGATTTATTATTTTCGCCTGTTCCTGAAGCACCTTTATATAGTAAATGTCGTTCTGTTGTAATGGTCCATGATTTAATTCCGTTACGCTTCCCTAAAAAAACATCTCCTTTAACCCCTTATTTTAAATATTATATTCCTCAAGTTCTTAAACAAGCTGAACATATTATCTGTAACTCTCAAGCAACTGCTCAAGATATTTGTAACTTTTTTCATATAGAGAGTAAAAAAATAACTCCTATTTTACTTGCTTACGATCAAGAACATTTTAAACCTCTATCTAGCACAAAAAAGGCTTTAAATATACCCTATTTTATTTATTTAGGTCGTCATGATCCTCATAAAAATGTTAACCGTATCGTTAAAGCATTTGCTAAGCTAAAAAATAACCAACAATATCAACTTTGGTTAACGGGTCCCACCGATAAACGTTATACGCCTAAATTGATACAACAAGCAAAAGAATTAGGCATAGAAAAACAACTTAAAATCCTTGATTATGTAGAATATAAACAGCTACCAATTATTATAAATCAAGCATTAGCATTAGTCTTTCCCTCTTTATGGGAAGGGTTCGGTTTTCCTGTCTTGGAAGCAATGGGTTGTGGTACTCCTGTTATTACTTCAAACATCTCCTCCTTGCCCGAAGTTGCAGGGGATGCGGCCTTATTAATTAACCCTTATAATCTACAAGAAATAACAGCAGCAATGGAAAAAATTGCTAACGATAATAAAATGCGCTTGCAGTTAAAAACCTTGGGTTTACAACAAGCAAAAAAATTTAGTTGGCAAAACACCGGACAAAAAACTTTAGAACTGTTGAAACAGTTTATTGATTAAAATTTAACCACTATACAATAATAAAAATAAGATAACTGATTGGAGAATAACATCATGGCAAAAGTCACAGAAAATGATTTCAAAAAACTAAAAGACCTAATCCTAATTATCAGTGTTATCGGTTGGTTTTTGCGAGGGGAAAATCTTAAACCTTAATTTTTTTGTAGCCTTAATATAATAAATTAATAGCTAAAGTGTAGGCAAAAGGGATATGTGTTTATTCCGTAATAGCTTCAAAAACTTCGTCATTTTCCTCATAAAGATTAGATTGAATAACATAAGGTAAACAAGCTCCTTGTAACCCTTTTCTAATTCTTTCTAAAGTATGTTCAAATACTACAAATAAAGGATAAACCTTCTCCCCTCCTTCACTTAACATATGGGCTTCTTTTTCAGGCATCAACCATTCATAATCTTTATCTAAATGAATTTGAGTTTGTCGCCAACGACTTAATAAATGGGAAAAATCTTCATCAGGACGATGAATAAAAATAAGAATTTCTGACCCTAATTTAATTTTCCATTCAGGATCACACATAATAATAGCTAAATCACAAGGTAACTGTATGGCTTCTTGAATATGAGGAGACATTAAATTACTTTCATTTAAAGCTTTTCGTTGACGAACTTTAACAACAGGTAAAGGAATGGTAATCAAACTTTCTTCAGGACGACGTAAACTAGGGATCATTTCCAGATAAGAACGATGCTGTTTTAAGAGGGAAATAGCTCCCAAGCGATCGCTATATTCACAGAGAAGTTGTTCGTAATGAGATGGTTTAATAGACATAGCAAAATGACTCAAAAAATGTGAGTTCGATGTGGGTATTTTCTTAAAGAGAGAATGAGGGTTTGAGACTTCTGATTTGAGTCAGTTTTCT
>JASJEA010000201.1 GCA_030064935.1 Crocosphaera sp.
CGATAACCAAACCCCCGAACCGTAATTAAATATTGGGGTTGACTGGGATCTTTTTCGAGTTTTTCCCTTAACCAACGAATATGAACATCAACGGTTTTAGTATCGCCTAAAAAATCGGGCCCCCAAATTTGTTCGATTAGTTGTTCCCGTGACCAAACACGACGAGGATAACTCATAAACAGTTCTAATAAGCGATATTCTTTAGGAGAAAGATTTATTTCTTCTTCCCCTACGGTTACACGACATTCCTGGGTAAAGAGAGTGATATCCTTAAATTTTTTGACCGAACCAGAAGAGGAAGAACTACTAAAGCCTTGACGACGAATTAAGGCGCGACAACGGGCCACTAATTCCCGCATACTAAAGGGTTTAGTCAAATAGTCGTCAGCCCCAACTTCTAAGCCTAACACGCGGTCAGTTTCACTGGCTTTGGCACTCAGTATTAAAATAGGAACGATATTGCCTTGATAACGCAGAAGACGACAGATATCTAAACCGTTAACTTGAGGCAGCATTAAATCCAAAATCAACAAGTCAAACTCTGTTTGGTTCTCATTAGGATTTTTATCGTCTTGTAATAAATTTAAAGCGGTTCTTCCATCACTCACCGCCTCGATCTCATAGCCTTCTTCTTCTAAAGCCAAAACTATCATATCTCGGATGACATCCTCATCTTCGACGACGAGAATACGGTTAGTAGTCACTAGAGATGGGTTCGGAGGAGTTTGATTTACGTCGAAAGACAGCATAATGACTCTAGTTTATGATTTTATAGCAACAGATACAACAAAACTGAAAAGTTAGGATAATAAATATCCCACTCATTGTTATAACATCAAATTCTTATGTTGCTACACTTAATGACTTGGCCCGAAGTTGAGAAGTATTTAGAAACCCATCAAGGAATTATTATTCCCATTGGTTCGACGGAACAACATGGACCGACAGGGTTGATCGGAACCGATGCAATTTCTGCTGAGGCCATAGCTAAAGGAGTGGGAGAAACCACTCAAAGTATAGTCGGACCGACTATTAATGTTGGCATGGCTTTACATCATACGGCTTTTCCTGGAAGCATGAGTTTACGCCCCAGTACCCTCATTCAAGTCATCCTTGATTATCTGACCAGTTTGACAGAAACTGGTTTTACTCGTTACTTTTTTATTAATGGTCATGGGGGCAATATTGCCACTCTAAAGGCTGCTTTTTCTGAAAGTTATTATCATTTATCCCATTTAAAAATTCCTCAAGCTAATCAAGTTCGTTGTCAAGTGGCAAACTGGTTCATGTGTCGTTCAGTTTATCAAAAAGCCAAGGAATTATATGGGGATCAAGAAGGTTCTCATGCAACCCCTTCGGAAGTAGCTATCACTCAATTTATTTACCCAGAATCGATTAAAAATGCGCCCCTTTCTCCTGATGTTAATTCAGGTTATCCTATCTATGGTGCGGCTGATTTTCGTGCTCATTATCCTGATGGCAGAATGGGATCAAATCCAGCTTTAGCAACTCCTGAACATGGGGAAAAATTGTATAAGTTAGCAGTTGAAGAGTTGAGTGAAAGTTATCTTAAGTTTTTGGAAGCAAAATAAGGGGAATGGGGAATGGGGAATGGAGAATGGGGAATTGAGAATTGAGAATTAATTTTTTAATTTACATTTCTTTTTTTCTGATTCTCTAATTCCTATTTTGACGCTCTCCCGTTTTGTAAACGCGAGAGCGTCAATATTTCCTACAAGAGAGATTTGTAGGGGTTTAACATTGTGTTTTACCTAAAATATTGCGAGAATGCCCCCCTAGTGGAAAGAATCCACCACTATATTACGTAGTTGAGCGAAGCAATTAGTGGTGGGAGTATGTCAATCTAGTGAAGGGAGTTTTAGTTTAAGAATGGAGCGATCGCCTTTAAATTAGTTATTGTAGCTTTTCTTGTAACTGTGTTTTAGCAGTTAATAAAGCTTCGCCTAACTTACTTGGATCGCGTCCTCCTGCTTGGGCTAAGTTAGGACGGCCACCACCGCCACCTCCACATATTTTCGCAATTTCTCCGATAAATTTTCCTGCTTGTAGTTGCTTTTCTTTATTGACTTTTTTACTAAAAGCTGCTACCAAGCTAACTTTTCCTTCTGAGGGAATTGAGCCTAAAATAACTGCGCCTTCTCCTAATTTTTGTTGCAATCTTTCTGCTGCCGTTTGTAATGCTTTAGCTTCCATTTCTCCCATATCTGAAACCAAAATTTTAAACTCACCAATTGATTCAGCATCGTTTAATAGTTGATCAGATTTAGTAACTGCTAAATCTTGTTTAACAGACTCTAATTCTTTTTGGGTGTTTTTCAGTTCTAATTGTAAAGCAGTGATGCGATCGCTAATTTCTTCAGGTTTAATTTTAAAGCGATCGCAGAGATCTTTAACCACAGTTTCTCTCACTTTCAAGTATTCTAAAACAGCAGGTCCTGCAACAGCTTCAATGCGTCTTACCCCTGAAGAAATCCCTCCTTCCGACATAATTTTAAACAGTCCGATTTCGGCCGTATTTTTAACATGAGTTCCTCCACATAATTCCATAGAAACCCCAGGCACATCCATGACTCGAACTTCTGCCCCATATTTCTCTCCAAACATAGCAACTGCACCCTTTTCTTTAGCAGTTTCTAGAGGCATAATAGTAATTTCTGTGTCGTGTGCCTCTGCGATCCAAGTATTAATAATATCTTCGATTTGTTGTAATTCTTCTGGGGTTAAGGAACGGGGACAATTGAAGTCAAATCTCAATCTATCAAAGTCCACTAATGATCCTGCTTGGGAAATCGAATCATCAACAACTTTTTTCAAAGCAGCTTGTAACAAATGGGTTGCGGTATGATTAGCTTGCACTCGACGACGACAAGCCCTATCAATAGTTGCATTAACAGTATCGTTAACCGTAACTTGTCCTCTTTCTATGTAGCCAAAATGTACAAAAATCCCTGATTCTTTTTGTACATCGTCGATACGAATAAGCAAATTATCACCAGTCAAATAACCTCGATCGCCTATCTGTCCCCCAGACTCACCATAGAATGGAGTCTGATCTAAAACAATTTGAATTGTCTTTCCTGCTTCTGCTTGCTCTACTGTTTTCCCATCAATTAAAACAGCTTCAACTTTAGCTCTTGTTTGTAGATTAGTATAGCCTAAAAATTCTGTGGGATGGATATGGTTAGCTAATTTATCTAAGCTACCTTGTACCGTTAAGTCGATAGTTTCATGAGCGGCTTTTGATCGTTCTTGCTGCTGCTTCATTTCCGCTTCAAAACCATCTATATCAACCGTTAAATTACTTTCTTCTGCGATTTCTTGGGTTAACTCCAAAGGGAAGCCAAATGTATCGTATAAGGTAAAGGCATCCACCCCAGAAATCTGTCCTTGTTGTTCCGTTTTCCCGATAATGTCAGCCAGTAATTTTTCTCCACGTTCCAGGGTTTTTAAGAAAGCGGTTTCTTCTCGTTCTAATTCTCCTTTAATAAAGCTTTCTCTTTCCCTAACTTGAGGATAAGCATCTTCAGAAAGTTGTATAGCTGTTTCAGCAACTTGATTGATAAATTGTCCTTCAATTCCGATTAAGCGGCCGTGACGCACAACGCGACGAATTAAACGACGTAAAACATAACCTCTATCCGTATTTGATGCAGTAATCCCATCACTAATCATCTGAACCACTGAACGTACATGATCCCCGATAACTTTGAGAGAAACTTTTGTTTTTTCCTCTGCTTTTTTGTAGTCAATTTTAGCAATTTTAGCTGCAGTTTCAATAATAGGGAAAATAAGATCCGTCTCGTAGTTATTGGGAACCTTTTGTAATATTTGTGCCATGCGCTCTAACCCCATTCCTGTATCAATATTTTTCTTCTGTAATGGGGTTAAATTTCCGTCAGCATCACGGTTATATTGCATAAAGACCAAGTTATAAAACTCGATAAAACGAGAATCATCTTCTAGATCAATATTGTCCTCTCCGAGTTCCGGATGAAAGTCATAATAAAGTTCTGAACAAGGTCCACACGGTCCTGTGGGGCCAGCTTTCCAGAAGTTATCTTTTTCTCCCATTCGTTTAATTCTTTGGGGAGGAATACCAATAATTTCTTGCCAAAGCTGAAAGGCTTCATCGTCTTCTTCAAAAACACTGACGACAATATTTTCTGGGGGTAACTGATACACTTTAGTAGAAAGTTCCCAAGCCCATTTAATCGCTTGTTCTTTGAAGTAGTCTCCAAAGCTAAAATTTCCTAACATTTCAAAGAATGTATGATGTCTTGCCGTGCGTCCGACATTCTCGATATCATTGGTACGAATACACTTTTGCGAAGTAGTAGCACGAGGGAAGTCAGATTGTTTCTGGCCAAGAAAAATAGGTTTAAAAGGAAGCATTCCTGCAATAGTGAGGAGAACGGTAGGATCTTCAGGAACTAAGGACGCACTGGCTAAAATTTTATGATTGTGTTGGGCGTAAAATTGTAGAAAGCGATCACGTATTTCACGGCCTGTGAGAGAAGGTAGTGTCTGAGTCATTATGGTTTTATCTACTTACCGAAAAATTGGGTTTAAAGCCCCGTCCTTTATTTTAGATTGGTTCGCCTTGTTTGAGGCATTTATATTAGATTTTGATAGCGGAAGTTAAATTATAATACTGCCATAGCGTACTTCTTAAGGTTTATTCATTGTTGATTAATAACTTGAATACCATTACTGGATAATTTTGTTACCCATAATTCTAAATTTGGATCTTTAATCTCATCTTTAACAATATTTTTAATCTTTTCTGCCTCTGTTTCGGACTGACATAATGTAAAAACACTAGGTCCAGATCCGGACATCATTGTACCTAGTCCTCCTGCTGTTTTTAATACCTGTTTTAATTGCTTAACTTGGCTATATTCTGGCAAAACAACTTTTTCTAAATCATTGTACAACAATTGTCCAATTTGGTTCCCATTTCCTTCACTAATAGCTTTAACCAAAGGGCCAGAATGAACCTGAGATGTACGAGAGTTAATACCCGTTTGATCGTTAATATAACTATCTGCAAATTGTTTTTTATATGTTTGATAAGCCCAAGGAGTAGAAACCGAAAGATTGTTATATTTAGCTAAAACAACCCATAAATTATCAAGATCATGAATAGGGTCTAAATTTTCTCCTCTTCCAGTCGCCATTGCTGTTCCTCCACCCACACAAAACGGCACATCCGAGCCCAATTTTGCGCCTAAAGTTTGTAACTGAGGAACTGTTAAGCCAAGTTTCCATAATAAATCTAAACCTAATAAAACCGCGGCCCCATTGGTTGAACCTCCTGCTAACCCCGCAGCTACAGGAATACGTTTGTCAATGGTAATATCCACGCCCCCATACTTAGCAAAGGCTTCAGGGAATTCTGCCATCATCAACCGAGCAGCCCTAGTGGCAATGTTACTCTCATCTAAAGGAACTAAAGGATGATTACAATGCAAATTAACCCCTTGAGTACCATTAGAACGAATTTCAATATGATCTCCTAATTCAATGGTTTGTAAAATCATCACTAACTCATGATAACCATCGGGGCGATCGCCGATAATTTCTAGATATAAATTAATTTTAGCAGGGGCAATCAATTGATAAGTTCGCATTCTTAACTCCAAGAATAAACGTTAGTGGGGAGTGTAGGAGGGGTGGGAAAAGAGAAGCAAATGCAAAAATAATTAAATTCTTAATTCTACATTCTTAATTCTTAATTACTTTGCTCCTGCATTTTTCAACAATTCAATCATCTCAGGATAATTATTGTATTGGGCTAAGTACAAAGCCGTATAACCGCTATTATTGGTCTCATCTAAATTGACTTTTGGGATCTCTAATAACAGCCTAACCACATCAACATAACCACGATGAGATCCCCACATTAAAGCAGTTGCGCCTGTTTTATCTTTGAGATTGACATCTGCTTCAGCTTTGATTAGGAAACGTAGCAAACTAATATTACCTTCATCTGCTGCCTTCATCAACCCTGTACGGCCATTGGGTAGCCTTGTATTAGGATCAGCACCTCCATCCAATAAAATTTCAATAATGTCCAAATTTCCTTGAGCGATCGCCAGAGTTAAAGGAGTTTCCCCATAGTTGGTGCGATTGGGATCGGCCCCGTATTGTAATAATTCTTGGACAATTTCTCTATGTCCTTGTACCACTGCTAGAATTAGGGGCGTGTCGCCAAACTGATTACCCAAGTGGACATTTGCTCCCCCTGCTAATAATACTCTCACTGCTTCTAAATGCCCTTCTACCGTGGCGTAATGTAACGGAGTTTCTCCCTCCTCATCTCGTAGGTTAACCTCTGCTCCTGCGGATAATAGGGCTTTTATAATAGCCGTTTGCCCTTCCGATGCAGCTAAAGAGAGTGGGGTTTCTCCTTCGCTGTCAGAATGATTAATATTGCTTTGAGTATTGAGTAATGCTTGAAATACCCTTAAACTACCGCAACGGATAGCAAAAACCAAAGCTTGTTGACGGTTCAAGTCTGTACTGTTTCCCAAGAGGCTAATCACTGCAGGATGATCCCCTTTGATAGCCAGTTCAAGAGCCGTATTCCCTTGCTTATTTTGAGCATTAATATCAGCCTCGGCTGCCAATAAATGGGCAACAATCTCTTGATGGCCCTTATAAGCAGCAATCATCAAGGCGGTATTACCATCATCATTAGTTTGGTTGACTTGGGCTTGGGCTGCAATTAAATCTTGAACAATCTCTACACGGTTGGCGGCGACAGCAAACATTAGAGCAGTCAAGCCGGAAAAAGCCCGTTGTTGATTTACATTCGCCCCTGCATTCAGGAGACATTGAACCACCTCTCGAAGTCCTCGTTGCGCTGCGTACATTAAGGCACTGGTATTTTGTAAATCTGTTCCATTAACGTGAGCACCTTGTGCTAATAAGGTTTCGACTGTTCTACAGTCTCCTTGACGGGCTGCGTTAACCAATTGGAAATCGAGCGGTGAAACCATACAACTCTTTTGTGATATTCCTCTCGACGCTGAGCGAGCTTGGTACAGCGTGGGCTTGCCTATCTTGCGATAGAAAGTTACTGCTTTATTGGTCTTTTCTAGATACACAAATGTTGCCACTTCTGTATGCCCATCTAGATACCTCAACTTTGAGTAACACCGACTATCCATCGGCTGCAATCTATCAAGTTTTCTACAGAATGAGAGCACCTAATTCTGCAAAGCATCACAGAATGTAAAACGCACTTAAGAAAACTCTTCTACCTGTTTGGAGTTTCTGAGCATTGTTGATTGTCTAGGGCAATCTCAGGAAGTATATCTCTACTGGCTAGAGCGATAGGGTTCGCTTTTCACTTTTTTAGCCTGTTTCCAGGTATCTATTAGATCCATCGTATTATACTACTTTTTTGTTCAGTGTCAAAAGGGCTGTCCCTGCTCTGATTACCGAGTTAACTAATCTATTTCAACCTGAGTTCGATATAAGGGAATTTGTAGACAATTCACTCAAATCAGCAGTCTCAAACCCTAATTGTCTCGTTTAAAACAGGATAACTCCGAACTCACTTTATTTAACTATTCAGAGAACAAGGTCGTGAAAACCGTACATAAAACAGGTTGCTTTTTTTTGCAATACTTTGTTACATTTATTTACATGAGTTCACAAAGGAGTTAAACACCTATGCTAATTATTGTTATTTCCTTATTAATCGTTGGTTGGAGCGCTGCGGCTGTGATTGGAACTCAAGCTTATTTCCGTGGCGAACAAACCAAAACAATTCATGAGAGAAATTGGCAATCTGAGTCCTTTGAAAGATTAGCGAAGTCAGTAACAGGAAAAGAGGTGGACAGCAATCGCATCCCTGCCTTTAATGTTGATGCTTATGGAAGCAGTAACCTGTAATCACTTTGGGTAAACTTTACAATAGTAATCTTGTCTTGCTCAGCAGATTTTGGGCCCCTTAATCTCCTGTTGTCGTAAAAACAAAATCCTAACCTGTGTTTAACTAAGTTATGCTTTGATGACTTTTGAACGAGGTTGGGATTTTTGCCTTAGAAATAGCGAGTTAATGGTCAATTTAAGTAGTCGGTTTGCATATTGGCCTGGCATAGAGATTGTCCTTTGAAGAGGGAAGACAGAAGGCACAAGGCATGAAGAATGTAGAATTTAATTGTTGTTTGATTCTATATTGGCCTCCGTCTGGCCACCTTAGCTAGTTGACAGGCCAACATAGACGATAAATTTTTACCACATCGTCTCTAAGAAACTTTGCCAAAGTAGATGTAATAATTTAAGATTCGTAATAAGCTGAGATAGAAGACGATTTTCTTAATCAAAAAACCAGTCTCAGTATTTAATCAATCGTACTGTAGATTTTCCCAACTTGGATTATCCTAAATTCTTAAAATAATTAATACCCCGCCAACTCCAATGATTCTTAGTGATAAGCTAACTCTTAATCATTCCAGCTTAAATAATACCGAAACGGCTGAATCTTCCAGTGCTGTGGACAGTCATAACCGACAAAGCAGCACCTCTCCTTTTTCCCAAAGTAATGAACTCCCAGAGAATCCTGGAGAAGAAAGTAAAAGAGGTCCCATTGTGCCACATAATTTTGCGAGAATCAAAGTCATTGGTGTTGGTGGTGGCGGCTGTAATGCGGTTGATCGCATGATTGAAAGTGACTTGATGGGGGTTGAGTTTTGGACAATGAATACTGATGCTCAAGCCCTCACCCAATCATCTGCCCCCCATTGCTTACAAATCGGTAGAAAATTAACCAAAGGGTTAGGGGCGGGCGGCAACCCTAACATTGGGAAAGAGGCGGCTGTAGAATCCCGTGATGAAATTGCTGAAGCCCTAGAAGACACGGATTTAGTTTTTATAACTGCAGGAATGGGTGGTGGTACCGGAACGGGGGCTGCAGCCGTTGTAGCTGAAATCGCCAAAGAAAAGGGCTGTTTAACAGTAGGGGTGGTAACTCGTCCTTTTACCTTTGAAGGGCGAAGACGGATGGTTCAAGCCAGTCAAGGGATCAGTGATTTACAAAATAATGTCGATACCCTGATTGTCATTCCCAATAATCAACTGTTGCAGGTTATTTCTCCAGAAACCCCCCTCAGAGAAGCCTTTTTAGCGGCCGATAACGTTCTGAGACAGGGGGTACAAGGTATTTCCGATATTATTACCATTCCTGGTTTAGTCAATGTTGATTTTGCCGATGTCCGTGCAGTGATGGCTGATGCGGGATCGGCGTTGATGGGGATTGGAGTTGGTTCAGGTAAGTCTCGTGCCAATGATGCTGCTACTTTGGCCATCTCCTCTCCGTTATTAGAACATTCTATTCAAGGGGCTAAAGGTGTAGTGTTGAATATTACAGGGGGTAGTGATCTGAGCTTACATGAGGTCAACACCGCCGCAGAAACTATCTTTGAAGTCGTTGATCCTGATGCTAATATCATTTTTGGTGCCGTGATAGACGAAAGGGTTCAAGGGGAGGTGATTGTGACGGTAATTGCCACCGGGTTTAGTGCAGAGGCAGAAAATACTCCTGCTACCAAAGACACTTCCACCACAACTCGCAATGTGTCAACCCCTAATCCCACCAAAAAAGAAGAATCCCAGCCCCCCAAACCAACAGGACTGGATATTCCTCCTTTTTTACAGGATCGACGTTTTCCTCGCGGATAACCCAAAACTTGCTCGATTAGTTCTTTTGCATTATAGCCCGTAATCTGAGTTAATTTGTACTTAGATTGCGGGTTTGTTCAGTTTTATTTTTAGGTTGTTGATTAGTTGTTTCTCGCATTCCTGTTATGCCAAATCCGATTGCCATACCCCCTTAATTTAGAGACGTTGTCTGCAATGTCTCTACAGGTGTCTCAGGTAAAAAATAAAGGGGTTTTGAGATGCGGATTTGGTATTAAATCTTCAGAGGTAATTCTAAATTCTAAATTCCAAATTCTACATTCTGATTGACATCTTCCCACGCACGTCTCAAAATCAAGTAGTATGGGGATCACAGATAATAGCTTATCAATTCGTGTATCTCATTCCTTATATACTGTGCTGTATAAAATCCGTTGTCGTCCCGCTTTTGCGGCCTTATTCGTTACCTTAAATCCAGGAGAAAGCATAACAGTAAAAGCGGGTTCGATTATCAGCATGGATGGCAATATTACAGTCGCAACTTGTTTTTGGGGAGGATGGCTATCCGTCTTCTTGAGAAAATGTTTTGGAGGACAAGACATCTTTGTAGACTACCTCATCAATGAGACGGCCAATCCTTTAACAGTTGTCTTAAGTCAGACTAATATTGGAGATATTGAACGCATTGATGTTTCTCAGGGGTCGATTTATCTACAACCAGGAGCATTTTTGGCCCATACCAAAAAAGTCAAGATCCGAAATCACTGGGCTGGTTTTGGCAGTTGGCTGACGGGGGAAGGGTTATGGAAACTTAAACTGAGCGGAAAAGGATTAGTATTTATTGGAGCGTACGGTGGCATCGTCAAACAAACCATTTATCGTGATCTTGTTCTCTCACAAGGCCATCTCTTGGCACATAGTTCTAAAACGAGGCTAAAATACCATAAAACAGAAGAAACCGTCAAAATTACTATCTCAGGGATGAAAAGTAAAAATAAACGGGTTCAAACAGCCCTAATTTATTATCAATCTCGTACCTTTGGGGGATTAATTGATTATCTTCGTTCTCTGGTTTAGACTTCCAACTGCTTGAGATCCTGGGTTATCTTAAAATGTCGGGGTGAAGATCCCTGTTACACGGATGTTAGCGGTGGGATTAAACCCCGACCAACAAATAAAGTGCGTAGCAACCATCCCTCATTGTCTCCTTTAAAAAAGAATCACCCCGAACTCCGAACTCCGCGCCACCGAACTCACGTTGGGAACCCTTTTTTTCGGTCAAGAAGTTCAGTCCTAGTGGCTACACAAAAAGATAATTCCAACTGTTTCCTTTAAAACCATAATTAAACAAAGATGGATGTAAAATTTCAGCTAATATTTCTGTAGAGTCAACTAATCTATGACTGGGACGATTGAAATAAGCATTCCCATCAACAATAAAAACTTGACCATTTTTGACAGCTTTCAAGTTTTCCCAGTCTGAATGGTTCCTCAATATTTGTGATTCTTGTTCAGTGCGCTTTAAGTCGAAACCACAGGGCATAATCACAATCACGTCGGGATTAGCTTCTCTCAAATTTTCCCAGGTAAAATAGGGGGAATGTTCTCCTTTGACTCCTAAGAGTGGTTGCCCTCCAGCAATCTCTATGAGTTCAGGAATCCAGTTACCTCCGCCCATTAATGGCTCGATCCACTCTAGAGCAACTACTGTAGGTTTGGGGTCGATGTTCTCAATTTTTGTCCTAATTTCTTTGATTCGTTGTTTTAATCGTGTTAAAACTGATTGAGGATCAATGCCAAAAGTTTTGGCCACTCGTTCAATGTCTGTGAAGACTTCTTCTAGGAGATTTGGTTGTAATGAAATAACTTGCGGATTAGAATTGGTTAACTGAGCGATCGCAACTTCAACAGTACCAAAGTTCACAGCACAAACGTCACATTGATCCTGAGTAACGATATGAGTGGGTTGAAGTTTTTGAAGGGTTTGAAGTTCAATATTATAAATACTCAGGGCTTGTTGTAGTAGGGTTTGAACATCTTGATCTATTTGACCACTACTACGGGTACTATCGAGTCTGGCGGTGGTACAAATGGGTAAATCACGAACTAGGGAAGGATAATCACATTCGTGAGAGCGTCCCACAAGAGAA
This sequence comes from Crocosphaera sp., assembly GCA_030064935.1. Classification (GTDB taxonomy): domain Bacteria; phylum Cyanobacteriota; class Cyanobacteriia; order Cyanobacteriales; family Microcystaceae; genus Crocosphaera. Next base: position 11,820 of record JASJEA010000201.1, read on the forward strand.
TCCGTTAAACCCAAACAGTCAATGATCTCTGT
>JASJEA010000202.1 GCA_030064935.1 Crocosphaera sp.
AAGTACAAAAAAACCTTTAACAAGATATTTATGTACTGAATTGAGCCGGGATTTTCAGAGCCACTGAGGATTGAGAATGAGGATAGCTTCTTTTTCTGGTTATTTAAGTACAAAAAAACCTTTAACAAGATATTTATGTACTGAATTGAGCCGGGATTTTCAGAGCTACTGAGGATTGAGAATGGGGATGGCTTCTTTTTCTGGTTATTTAAGTACAAAAAAACCTTTAACAAGATATTTATGTACTTAATGTTGCCGGGATTCTCAGAGCCACTGAGGATTGAGAATGAGGATGGCTTCTTTTTGTGGTTATTTAAGTACAAAAAAACCTTTAACAAGATATTTATGTACTTAATGTTGTCGGGATTCTCAGAGCCACTGAGGATTGAGAATGAGGATGGCTTCTTTTTCTGGCTATTTAAGTACAAAAAAACCTTTAACAAGATAATTATGTACTTAATTTAGCCGGGATTCTCAGAGCCACTGAGGATTTAGATAATCAAAATTTCTGCTAACTGGTGGGACATAAGTCCTCTCGCCCTCTGCTTCCTCTGCCTCCTCTGCTCAACAAACATGAGTCACGTTTATTTTTATGAGGTTTTCCGAACTCATGAGGTACACCTAAAATTCAACTTCTTAACTAACACCAAAAAAAATTAATTTAACTACAATTGAATAAAACGAGCATTGAATGATTAGATGACCATTTCTAAAACAGAAGCCAAACAACTCTTAGAACGAATGATTTTTGAGGAAACCCATCCTCAAGACTGGGTAGAAGATATTTGGACATTAAGTGCAGTTCATGGGGAAAGTGCTGCTAAATTATTAGAAGCTTTTTACACTTTAATTGAAGTTTGTCCAGAAGAAAATCTAGACAGTTTTTTGCAAAGTTTATTGAGCGAAAAATTAAATAATTAATAATAGATGAGGTTTTTAAAAAATAATTATGTCTTTAACTGATAAGAAGTGGAATCATAACTATCTAGATACCAATGGAGTGCGACTACATTATGTTTCTCAGGGAGAAGGCCCCTTAATGTTAATGTTACATGGATTTCCTGAATTTTGGTATTCATGGCGACATCAAATAATTACTTTTTCTGATAGTTATCGAGTAGTGGCTTCTGATTTAAGAGGTTATAATTATAGTGATAAACCTCAATCTATTAAAGCCTATAGCATCTCAGAATTAACGAAAGATATTGCTGGTATCATTACCCAATTAGGTTATGAAAAATGTATTTTAGTTGGTCATGACTGGGGTGGTGCATTAGCTTGGTACTTTGCGGATGAATATCCTGAAATGGTGAATAAATTGATTGTTTTAAATATACCCCATCCTGCTAAATTCATGGAAAGTTTACGAACGCCTCAACAGTTAAAAAAGAGTTGGTATATTTTCTTTTTTCAACTTCCTTATTTACCAGAATTCTTATTGAAAAGAAATGATTATCAAGGAATTGCGTCAGCCTTTACTAAAAGCACGATTAAAGAATCTGCATTCACCTTTGAAGACATACAGGCTTATAAAAAAGCAGCTTCACAACCAGGGGCATTAACCTCAGCCATTAATTATTATCGCTGTTCTTTTCGACAACTTTTTAAACCGAAAAAAGCTTGGAAAAAAATTGATACTCCGACGTTAATTATTTGGGGGGAAAACGATATCTTTTTAGGAAAAGAATTGACTCATGGAACTACAGACTATGTAAATCATTTAACCATTAAATATATTCCCAATTGTAGTCATTGGGTTCAACAAGAACAACCCCAATTGGTTAACCAATATATAGCTGATTTTTTAGGGTAACTCCCCAGTCTTTTCTAATCAACTCATAGTAAACAGAGCCAATGGTTACCATAACTTTTCATCTGCTCTAATTCTCGTTTAAACTATAAAAAATCTTGTCTTTTTGGGACTCATTGGTATGATAGATTTTATTTTTGATAGAATCTGGCGAAAGATTTTAAAATCTCGATTTTTACAGTTATTTTTAGCCACATTTTTGACATTTTTATTCATAGGTAATCCCATTTTTGCTCTTTCTCCTTCTAAAGCTGAAATTCGAGGGGTTTGGCTAACCACCAATGATACCCATACCTTACTCGATCAACCTAAATTAGAGGAGGCGATCGCTCAATTATCCCGTCTTAATTTTAATACTGTCTATCCTGTAGTCTGGAATTCCGGTTATGCGCTGTACCCTAGCACCATTGCTGAAAAAGAGGGAATTCAGCCCTTTGTCCATAAAGGGTTTCAAGGGCAAGATCCCTTAACAGACTTAATTAGCAAAGCCCACGATCAAGGCTTATTAGTTTTACCTTGGTTTGAGTTTGGGTTTATGGCACCTCCGAGTTCAGAATTGGCCACAAAACATCCTCAATGGTTAACACAGAAAAGGGATGGGACTCAAACAACCATTAGTGCAGCAGGGGAAGTGGTATGGTTAAATCCTTTTCATCCAGAAGTGCAGAAATTCATCACATCTTTAGTCATGGAAGTGATGGATTTATATGATGTAGATGGAATTCAATTTGATGACCATTTAAGTTTACCCAGTGAGCTAGGTTATGACCCATATACGATTAATTTATACAAACAAGAAATGGCAAAAGCTCCTCCTGCGAACCCCAGAGATGAAGCTTGGTTAAAATGGCGGGCTGATCAACTTACGGCTTACGTTTCTCAATTAAATCAAGCCATAAAAGCCAAAAAAAGGAATGCTATTTTTTCCGTTTCTCCGAATCCTTATGACACAGCCTATCGAGGTCATTTACAAGATTGGTTAACTTGGGTCAGACAAGATATTATTAATGAATTAGTGGTGCAAGTTTATCGACCAAGTTTAGAAAGTTTTGTCAAACAATTAAAACAACCAGAATTACAAGAAGCTAGACGAAAAATACCAACGGGGGTGGGAATTTTAACCGGGTTAAGAAATAGACAAATTGACATGAAATTTATCCGAGAAAAAGTTTTAGCGGCGCAAGAATATGGGTTAGGAGTTTCTTTCTTTTTTTATGATAGTCTCTGGAATTATGCCCCTGAATCGGTAAAACAAAGACAAGAGCAGTTTTTAGCTTTGTTTCGGGCTCCGGCTACAAGAAAATTAGAAACTCTACCCATTCCTTCTTTACCCCCCCCACCAATTCTAGAAAATACACCCCAAATAGAGGAATTGAAACCGGATCAACCCCAAGAATATGATAGTTTTGATCCCTATAATCAAAACCCATCTCCGATTGAGGATAATCTTCCTAGTCAACCACAACAAGACAACTATATTATCACACCAGTAGAAACAAATAATCCTCAACAACAAGAGATTATTATTCCAGTGGAAACAACGATTCCTATTAATCAACAACAAGAAATTATTATTCCAGTAGAAACCTCTACTCCTTACCAACCGGTAGAAAATCCTCCACCAATCGATAATAATCAATATTCTGAACCATCAGAAATAGTTCCCTTTGATGAGGAGTTTTCCCCCTATCAACCGCCCGAAAATATGCCTATGGTTGAAGAATTTCAGCCCTATAATCCTCAGCAATAATTATCAACGCAGTAGTCTTTGCACTTCTTGGGAACGAGGGGTATTTCCCTGTTGATTAAACAGTTGTTTAGCCCTTTTCAGATCAGCGATGGCTGCTGATTTTTCCCCTAATTTTAAGTAAACTTTGGCTCTTTCTAAGTAAAGTTCAGCTATAGTTTGATTGAGAGTTATGCCTTGGTTAAAATCGGCGATCGCTTTTGGGTAATCTTGGAGTTTAGCATAGGCAATACCGCGATTATAATAGGCTTCTACTTCCTGGGGATTGATGCGGATAATTTCAGTAAAATCAGCAATCGCACCTTGATAGTTCCCTTGAATTCCTTTTTCCATCCCTTCAATTAATAATTCATTGAGATGGGGTTCAGAAATATAGTTTTGAGTCAGAAAAATCTCAGATGTTGTCTGATTAGGGTTAAGAGGCTGACTTGAGACAAAAGAGTTCCCATCCCATGTAATAAGGATGAAAAAGGGCAAAGCAAAGACATAAAAGTTTGAAGTTAAATTCACGTTTGATTAAAAAGGCGGCAACTCACCTATTCACCCATAAACAATTCAGTCTTAATATTAATTACAATGATATTATTCTTTCTATAAAAAAAGTCTTAACTCATCTATGGTGCAACTTTCAGCAATCAAGCAATTTCGCTGGCTCGGTTTAATTATCATTACCGTCTTGGTGATCCTAATTTTTCGTCTTCCGGCCATTGCCCAAGCCCCAAGACACTACACAGAATTAGAATTTCCCCCATTACCGGAACTATCCCTTCCCAGTTATGAACGCTATCAACTCAAGAATGGGATGGTTGTTTATTTAATCGAAGATCATCAATTGCCTTTAATCAAAGGCAGTGCTTTGATCAAAACAGGAGCACGACTCGAATCTGCTGAAAAGGTTGGTTTAGCAGGAATTACCGGAAGAATGATGCGTTTGGGAGGAACCAGCCAACATTCTCCTAACGAAATCAATGAAATTTTAGAACAACGAGCCGCAAGAATCGAAGTGGGAATTGGTACCACTTCAGGGAGTGCAGGATTTAATACCCTCAGTCAAGACATAGAAACTGTATTTAAAATTTTTAGTGAAATCCTACAACAACCTCGTTTTGATCCCCAGCAACTGATGTTAGTGAAAACCCAAACACAAGGTCAAATTGCTCGTCGTAACGATGATCCCAACGATATCGCCAGTCGTGAGTTAAGTAAGCTGATTTATGGTAACCAGAGTCCTTATGCTCGTACCATTGAATACAGCACCTTAGATAATATTGCTCGTGAGGATCTCATTGATTTTTATCAGACATATGTGACTCCTGAAAAGATTATTTTGGGTTTGGTTGGGGACTTTGATCCCAAAACCATGAAAGGATTAATTGAGGAGACATTGGGACAATGGCAACCTAAGACCTCCACCCCAGGGATAAACGTTCCCTCAGCCAGCCAAAAACAAAGTCAGGGGGTGTTTTTTGTCGATCAACCTCAATTGAATCAAAGTAGTGTTTTAGTGGGGCATTTAGGCGGAAAATTAGACAACCCTGATTATCCAGCCTTAACGGTGATTAACGGGCTGTTTAATGGGTTTGGGGGTCGTTTATCTAATAATTTACGCTCCCGTCAAGGATTGGCTTACAGCGTTTATGGATTTTGGAGTGCTGCTTATGATTATCCGGGGACTTTTGTGGCGGGGGGCCAAACTGCTTCAGAAAACACAGTTAAGTTCATTACATCCCTAAGAGAAGAAATCCAAAAAGTACAGAATACAGCCATTACAACCGATGAATTAGACTATGCAAAAGAGTCTATTTTGAACTCCTTTGTTTTCAAATTTGAGAACCCTAGTCAAACCTTATCCCGTCTTCTAACTTATGAATATTATGGGTATCCTAACGACTTTATTTTTGATTATCAAAAGGGAGTCAAAGAAACAAGTGTTGAAGATGTACAACGAGTGGCCAAACAATATCTTAAACCAGAAAATCTCGTCACTTTAGTGGTGGGAAATAAACAAGAAATTAAACCCCCGTTGTCTCAACTGGGAGAGGAGATAACGATGGTTGATGTTACCATTACTCAAGCAACCAAACCTTAATCTAAATCTTAGAGCAAAAAACTTATATTTTGCTCTGAGAAATTTTATTCTTCCTCAAGACTAATAATTGTAGAACCACTTTGATCCATGAGTTCATGAAATCGCTCTCTTCCTCGATTATAATTTTTCCCTTTGTAGCCTAAAATTTCACGAATAATCCATTTTTGAGGAATACCATCTTTGAGCAATGAAGCGATAGCTTCGTATAAAATTTCGTCTTCATTAATATAGTTTTGCTTGAACCATTTTTGACTATTTCTGTAGCGAGTTTTAGGATTTTCACTATCAAAATGAATAAACATAGCACCTAGTAAGGAAGGAAAAGACTTTTTAGAGATTTTAGCTTGTTCAGTTGTTATGATTTCCCAATCTTCGGGGGTTAATTTCTTGAGATATTCTGTTTGTTGTTTTTTGGAAATTAATATTTTGGATAATTTTCTCAATTCTTTGGGATTAACGTAAGGTAAAATCTGGTATGAATAATCAAAAGAAACTGCTTTAAATAAGGTCTGTCCTAAAAGATTTAACTGTTTCTGCGGATTAAATCGCTCTTTATCATCTTTTTGATGTCGTTCTAATAAAGGAGCAATTAAATGTTTATTAACCCAATTATAACAGTTAGAAAATCCCCGATCAACATGAATAGCTCCCACCAATGCTTTTAGAGATTTTTCAAAAGGATTACTATGTTTAACTCGTAGCATATGTCTTTCTTCTTTAACATCTAGAAAGGGATAACTTTCCCCTAATCCTAAATTAAACCAGAGATTAGTTAGTTTTTCATTCTCTAATAACTTATCCCGTAATGCTGTCATCTTACTAATAGTTAAGTAAGGAAAATGATGGTATAAATAATCAATCACAATCAGAGCAAGTAGGGTTTCTCCGAGAGATTCTAACCGCTCATTATCACTGTCAAGGCGATTAAATTGTTTTCCATAGGAAGGATCGCTTAAAGAAAGAAAAAGGAGATCCAGATTTTTAAAGTTAAAGCTAATTTTTTCTTGAACCAGAGAGGAATTCCATTTGATAGACTGCATAGACGAGTTGTGTGGTGAGTTTATTTTTATTATATTTTGCTTTTTCTCTTAATTATTCGCTGGATTAAGAATTCTTCCCAAACTCCCCACCTCTGCCACACTTCCCAGACTCACTCAACCGAATCTTGATACATACAATTGAAAAATGCTATTCATGGTCTAAAATAAGATGCCATGAAGACTTTATTTTCCCTCCCCAACATCCCTTCTTGCGCTTGGAAACGTCCTATCGGTCAAGAATGGGAGCATCCCTATACAGTACGCTATGCTAGTAATTTAGATGACGGCCCCTGGCACGGAATGCCCCTCGGTGGTTTTGGTGCCGGTTGTATTGGGCGATCGCCTCGCGGTGATTTTAACCTCTGGCATTTGGATGGGGGGGAACATATTTTTAAAAGTATCCCATCTTGTCAATTTAGTATTTTTGAACAGCTAGAAGATGGCACAGCACAAGCTTATGCCTTAGCAACGGAACCTCCTGAAGATAAAACCCTTTCCCGTTGGTCTTGGTATCCCAAGGAAAAGGGTACTTATTCGGCACTTTATCCCTGTAGTTGGTATCAGTATGAAGGGGTTTTTCAAGCAGAGATTTATTGTGAGCAGTTTTCTCCCATTATTCCTAATAATTATCAGGAAACCAGTTACCCTATGGGAATATTTGAATGGACGGTAAAAAACCCTACCGATAAACCCATTACCATGAGCATTATGCTTACATGGCAAAACATTGTCGGTTGGTTCACCAATGCGATTAAATCCCCAGAAATTACTGTTAGGGATGATGGTAGTCCAGAATATGAATATCAACCCAGATGGGGTCATAGTACGGGGAATTTTAATCAGTGGATACAAGATAATTTTCGGGTGGGTTTTATTCTTAATAGATTACAGCCCCATGAACAGGTACAAGAGGGAGAAGGGCAGATATGTATTGCCAGCGTTACTAATCCCAGTGTGGAGGTTTTTTATCTAGGGAAATGGAATCCTAATGGAGATGGTTCTGATGTTTGGGATTATTTTGCCATGAATGGTTCTCTGCCAGATCAAGAGGATGAAACACCAGCCGAACCGGGGGAACAAATTGCAGCAGCAATGGCCATACGTTTCACTATTAAACCTGGAAGAGTTAAAAAAATTCCTTTTGTTTTAGCTTGGGATTTACCAGTGACAGAATTTGCTCCAGGTGTACAATATTATCGTCGTTATACTGACTTTTTTGGCCGCAATGGTAAGAATGGTTGGGCAATGGTAAGAACCGCTTTAAAACATTCGGATGTGTGGCGAGATAAAGTAGAAGAATGGCATAATTCTATCCTCAAAGAGGATAATTTACCCGACTGGTTAAAGATGTCTCTTTTCAATGAATTATACTTATTAACCGATGGAGGAACTCTTTGGACAGCAGCCTCTGAAACTGATCCCGTAGGGCAATTTGGTGTCTTAGAATGTCTGGATTATCGTTGGTATGAAAGTTTAGATGTAAGACTATATGGATCTTTTGGGTTATTGATGTTATGGCCTCGTTTAGAAAAGGCAGTTATGGAAGCATTTGCACGGGCAATTCCCAGTAGGGATGATACCATTAGAATTATTGGTTATAATCAAGCTGAAGGATTACGAAAAGCCCAAGGAGCAACACCTCATGATTTAGGCGCACCCAATGAACATCCTTGGGAGAAAACAAATTATACTAGCTATCAAGATTGTAATCTTTGGAAGGATTTAGGCAGTGATTTTGTCTTACAAGTTTACCGAGATTTTCTGTTAACGGGAGCAGATGATATTGAGTTTTTATGGGAATGTTGGGCTGCCGTTCCAGAAACCTTAAATTATCTCAAAGCATTTGACTTAGATAATGATGGTATTCCTGAAAATTCTGGCGCACCAGATCAAACGTTTGATGACTGGGAATTACGGGGAATAAGTGCTTATTGTGGGGCGTTATGGATCGCTGCTTTAGAAGCTGCTATAAAGATAGGAAATATATTATTAGAAACTCCTCCCAAGAATCCACAATTAGAACCTGAAAATTACCCCGAATCCATTGAAAAAGAACTAGAAAAATATAATGATTGGTTACAACAATCTCGTTCGATTTATCACTCCACATTATGGAATGGGGAATATTATAAGTTGGATAGTGAAAGTGGTTCAGATGTGGTAATGGCTGATCAATTATGTGGTCAATTTTATGCCCGTTTATTGGCTTTACCTGATGTGGTTGAACAGGAATATACTTTATCTGCTTTAAAGAAGGTTTATGACGCTTGTTTCTTGAAGTTTCAAAACGGAAAATATGGTGCAGCAAATGGCATGAAACCAGACGGTACACCCGAAGATCCTAACTCAACTCATCCCCAAGAAGTTTGGACAGGAATTAATTTTGGTTTAGCCGCCTTTCTAATACAAATGGATATGAAAGATGAAGCATTAACATTGACGGAAGCAGTGGTTAAACAAGTGTATGAAAATGGTTTACAATTTCGGACTCCTGAAGCCATAACCGCAGTGGGAACCTATCGCGCTTGTCATTATTTAAGAGCAATGGCAATCTGGGGAGTTTATTATCAATTAAAATAAACTTGTAGGGTGGGCAATGCCCACTTTAATCTAATTTGATTTATAATAGTAGGGCGGGCAATATCAACCCGACATAAACACTAGAATTAAGGAAAATAACGATAAAATTCTCTTCGATGTAGAACACGCATCATCTCTACTTGATACCCTTGTACTTCTATCCCAATACGATAATCACCAATGCGAATACGATAGCGATTATTATTACCCTTCATTGCCTTAATATTGGTTAAAACTTACAAATTTTCGGCTAAGGGGATAGTTTCAAAAGCTAGTTCAAAGATTCGCTTATATATAGGTTCTTTTTTCAACTTCTTTAAATCTTTCAAAAATAATTGGCGATACTCAACTTGCAAATTATTCCTCCAAATATTGTAATGCTGTTTTGCGGTCTAATAAAGGAGTGGACTTTGCTTCATCCATTGCTTGATTGAGACAATAATCTTCTAATCTATCCGATAACTCATCTAAGGCAATGTCCTCTTCAGGAAATATTTGTTTCCATACTTCGATTGGGATAACAACCCCTGTTGCTTTACCATTTGGATCTTTCAGGTACTCAATTTCTAACATTTAATCCTCCGACTACCATTAATTTAATTTTAACGCTTTGCTTGATGAAGGGGGTGCAACAGTTCCTCAACCATTAACTATTTTAGGCGCAGGAGGAGCCATTACATTTTGTGCTTCTTTTAAGAGTAAGTTAGCTCAAACCAAGAAAGAAAACAAGAGATAAAATCTCTAGGGTGGGCAATGCCCACCTTAATCTAATTTGAATTATAATGGAAATAGTGTCTAATTTATTCAATTATGGCAACCAATAATCTTTTAGAAGCATTTAGGAAATCTTATCAAAATTTGCAGCTTCTACCATTAGTCACCCCTGAAGATTTAGCTAAGTTTAGGGTTGAATATGGAACTCGTATGAGACTCGAACTTGAACAAGTGATTGAAGATTGTTCTACTAAGAATAATAAGGTTATTTTTGCGGGACATACAGGGTGTGGTAAATCAACATTATTAGCTGATTTTGGTCGTCGTATTCGTGATCGTTATTTTGTCGTTTTTTTCTCCATTGCTGACATGATAGAAATGTCAGATATTAATCATATTAATATTTTGTTTGCGATCGCAGTGCAAATGATAGATCAAGCAGAAAAGGAAAACATTACAATTAAAGAGTCTATAAGCAATAATTTTTATAAATGGTTTGCAACGAAAACAAGAACCAATATTGAGGAATTCAAAAAAGAAGGTAATCTAGGTACTAACTTATTAGAATGGATCAAATTAGCCTTAAAAACTAATTCAACAATTAGAGATGAATTAAAAGAAGAATTTAAACGAAAAGTATCTGATTTAATTGATCGTGTTAATGAAATAGCTAGTGTTATTCAAGATGCCGCAGATAAAGATATTTTAGTGATTATTGATGATCTAGACAAACTTGATTTACCTATTATTCGTACTATTTATTACGATCATGTTAAAGTCTTGATGCAGCCTAGTTTTCGTATTATTTATACCGTTCCTATTGCAGCAATGCGAGAAATTAGTTTAAGACGAACCTTAGAAACTGAAACCAGTAATCAAGTCAAATTTATGCACGTTTCTAAGTTTTTTAAGCAAGGAGAAAATAGAAATATGGATGCTGTACCTAATGAAAAAGAGGTTGATATTTTCAGGAAATTATTACTTAAGAGAATTGCCAGTGATTTAATTGAACCTGATATTTTAAAACAAATCATTTTAAAAAGTGGAGGTGTTTTGCGGGAAGCAATTCGTATTATGAATCAATGTTGTACTGAATGTTTATTATTGGTTCGCATGGAACCAGAGAATAAAGACATTAAAATTAATCAGGAAGTTTTATATCAAGCTTTGAATAATTTACGAAATGATTTTGCAGATCCTTTATCAAATTCTCATTACCGAATCTTAACAACAATATATAAAAAGTTTACTCCTGATAATAAAGATGATGAAGAGAGACAGAAATTTCTTGATCTTTTACATTTTCTCTATGTTTTAGAATACCGTAATTCTGATTCATGGTACGATGTTCATCCTATTGTTATTGATTTATTACACCGCAAAGGTTTCCTATTAGAATCATAAAGGTTAATAAATTATGCCGTTAGAAACTCCTTTGAAACTAAGTAATGAGAATAATCGTAATTATCAAAAATTATTGAGTGTTATTGAAGCAAGTGAGAACACTTTAAGCTTATTAATTGCTGTTTGTGATGATAGACAGTTACGAGATAAAATTATAGAAGCTTACGAAAAAGAATTATCACCTAATATTGTAAGTTATAACAGTCGTCTTGATCAAAATGAACCCAGTTTAAGAGCAGCTATTTATAAAATTGTTCAATCAGAAGAATTCAAAAAAAATCAAAAATATACTCTTTTAAATATCACAGGGGCAGAAGATTTATTATTTATTCGTAATAATGGGGAAAAATCCCAACAAGAAAAATTCTTTGGTTATTTACAATGGACAAGGGAAGGTTTAAGAGAATTTCCCTATCCTATTGTTTTATGGGTGACAAATCAAATTTTAG
>JASJEA010000203.1 GCA_030064935.1 Crocosphaera sp.
CCTTGTCGAGGTGTCGGGGGTGATGAGCCTAGATAACTGGCGTAGGGGAATACCCCTGTGGGCAGAAATATCCCGTCGTGAGTCGGGAAGCCCACGCTATACTGCCTAGCAGTTAGCGTGGGAGGATGTCACAGTTAGGATTTTAGAGAATTATAGTAACCCACATTTCGCACTTTTATTAAGTGATACGAAAAAACCGAAAAAAGTTTTTAGTTTGGGTTAAAATTAGCGTGAATTTTACGCTAATTTAATTACTATTTATTATTCATTTTCATGAAGAGTCTTTTATTGAGAATGGTGAGATAAAACGAAATATTAGTGAGCCAAAAATATTATCAAATACTGAAAAACTCAACCCTCTAAAAGGGGGAAAACTTTCGCTAGTTTTCCCCCCAGTTTAACGAGAAAAACCCCGACCCCGACGACGTTGTTTTTCTCGCTGTTCACGTTCCCGTTGTAGTTGAGCGATGCGTCGGCTAATTTCTGCGTCGACATCGTGAATCATTTTTCTATCATCATCAGATAAATTACCTTTGACTTGACCATCTTTCCTCTCAAAGATTAAGCCCCGTCCATCTTTAGCGTGTAGTTGGATCGTCTGTTCATCGGTTGAGACATGGAAAATATAACGTTTCCCTTGATAAGTTTGTAACCCGTTTTTAGGTTTGGGTTTGAGATAGCGTATTAAGCCGATGATGGTCGTAACAGCTTGAAGGTTATTTAAGTCCTCTTGACGTTGTTCAGGGGTTAAGGACGGTTGTTTTTCTCCATTCGGTTGAGCTTGATTTCGATGTTGTTGACTCTCCCCTTGATGCTGTTTAGCTGGCTGCTGTTGGGGGGAAGGAGTTTGATTAACATCCAGGTTCCGAGACTGGAGGTTATCAGAATCAGTCCTATCAATTTTAGAAGGGTTAGAGGACGGAACATTATCACGTTGTCGAGGTGTTTTTTTGTTTCCTGTTTCTCGTACTGTGCTGCCTTCCATATTAGACGATAATTGTCGTTGAGTGTGTTTATCTCGTTGGTTAAATTGTTCTGAACTTGATTCAGTTTTTGATGATTTACTTTGTCGTTTTTGTTGAGTTGATTTTCCAGATTTTCGAGTTTTGCTGCTATCGTTTCCAAGACGGTTACTAAGGTCTTGTAATCGTCGTCGGTTTTCGTCTGCTTGTCGATTAGACTCGATAACAGCTTCGTTAATTCTTCGTAACTCTGCTGTGAGATCGGATTCTGTATCTTCTGACCATTCCCGTTCATCTCCATCATTACTCACCCTTTGATTGATTCTTTTTTTCGATAATTCTAACGTTGTTTTGGTGATGTCTGCATTAGAATCAACTGTTTGCATAGATGAGTTTTCAGTGGATGACTCTTGAATGAGTAGTGTTTCAGTTTTGATACTATTTTCTACGGCGACTAATTGTTTTTCGAGGGCTTGAATTTGCTGATTAGTGTTTTGAATTTCTAGATATTCATCACCTCGTTCTGTAGCGATGCCTCGTTTCATCATAGCTGCTACATTTGTGCCTAAATGAATCTGAGGGATGCGAGTAATATTCTGTTCTTTTAGAGTTCGATGATCAATTATTTCCGAACTACCAATGCTTTCTAAAGCGTCGTTTGTATAGATTGCCCAACTTTCTCGAAGCTTCAATAAAAAGTCTTTTTTATCTAAGGATCTATCTTTTGCTCCTAGTCCATTTTCATCGACGGTTCTGGTGGTAATCATGATGTGGACGTGGGGATTATGGGTATCAATTTCATGAAAAGCTAGATCAGCAACTAGCCCCTTATCAACAAAGTTATTTTGAACAAAGTTTCTAACTAATTCTTGCTTTTGGTGGTGGGTAAGTTCAGTGGGGAGAGCAATATCAAATTCTCTAGCAGTTCGGGAGTTACTACGCTTTTCAAAGAGTTCTGCTGCGTTCCAAAGTTGTGAGCGATCTGCCATCCAATCAGGGGCATTGTCGGGGGTTAATATTTCAGTGGCATATACACCTTTTTTACGAGTGTAATTGAAGGTTTCACCTGTGCGTTCATCATAGATTTTTTCAGCAGCACGATAGGCAGCAGCTTCGGTGGCTGACTGTCCATTACTTCGGGATATAACTTTTGCATTGAGATGGTAAATAGCCATCTTTTGGTTGGGAGTGTGCTGTGTTTTAGGGTAGAGCCATTCCTTTCCCATCCGCCCAGAGGAGGGGGTTTTAGGGGGCGATGCCCCCTGACGCACTGCAAGCGATAGCTTGCGTAAGTGCGCTTTCCTTTGTCAAGGGGATATAGCTACTTAATTTTAGTATAGAATACGGGGGTTATTGCTGGTGTATAATGAGTTACTATAATGGTCTAAGTTTACCATAGTATGAGGGGTGTATAATGAGTAAGAAGTTAGAAAAGTTATTAGAGAAAAGAGAACAGCTTAATGCTGAGATACAGAAGGCGAGAGCTAGGGAAACTGCACAGAAACGGAAGGAGGATACAAGACGTAAGATTTTACTAGGGGCGTTGGTGATAGAGATGATGGATAAGGGGGAATTGGATAATGGGTTTATTATGAAACGACTAGAGGGATTTTTGACTAGGGATATTGATAGAAAGTTATTTGATTTTCCCGTACAGGGAGATAGTGATTCAACAGAAACGACACCAGATAAAAAGTCCACATCTTCTAAGAAAACTCCTGAGTCAAAGGGGGCTAATAAGGGGTCAAGTGAGTCTCAAAGTAGTGAGAGAAAATTAGCTGATTTGATTAGAACAGAGGTAGAGAGTTCATCGGTTGAAATTATTTTAGAAGAGTACCAAGAGGATAAGAAAATTGCTATTCTAAAGATGGTGAGGGGAGTTACTAACTTAGGACTAAAAGAGGGTAAAGACTTAATTGAGGCAATTCCATCGATGATTAAAAAAACCACTGAGACTGAGGCTGATATGGTTAAGAAAGATTTAGAAAAGTTGGGGGCTAAGGTGACTTTAAAAGTTGATAATTAACCAATTAAGGGGGTTGATAATGGATGAAAATTTGATGGCTAAACAGTTTTTTAGAAGAGCTATAAAGAGGTTAGGTTAATGATGTCAATCACTATCAAAAAACATAAAGTCTATGAATATAAAGGGTTAAAAATTGGTATTTGGCACACTAAAAATAAAAAATTCATAGATAATACATGGGCTTCAAGTTGGCTTGACAATGGTTACTATCGAAATGAAGAAGACAAAAAAACGAAGAAAAATTTCAAAGGATTATATTTTTGGGATTGTAATACTCCAAACGGAAACCTTCAAAACGGATTATTTGACCATAACACCTTAGAGGCAGCAGGATTCTTTAGATTAACCGAAGAAGAAGCCATAGAAGAAGCGAAAAAAGCCATTGATAAAAGCCTAAAAGCAGTTGGGATTGAGTTTGTCAATCCGAATATGCCAAGTCATATCTATGATCCTGAAACTGGTTCAGTGATGCGCCGATGGTGCTTATTAAGTGAATATCCTGACCACGATCCTGATTACGAATATTCCAGTGATGATAGTAGTTCTGAATACTCTCCTATAGATCCTCTTCTAGAAATCATAGCCATGCAGGAGCAGAGTTTTTGGGGAGATATGGAGCAATTTGGAGAATACAGACCGCAATGATGGCAATAAATTAGTTTAAACAGAAAAGGTTAACTTGGGGGGTAGATTTGCCAAATGATTAGGAAAATACCATGAAAATCGATTTAACATCAGACCAAATTCATTACTTGAAGTATTTGGTTTTAAAAGGAATAGCTGAAGCTTCAGAGGCATCGGCACCTGAGAGCAAAAAACTTTATGAGACTATTCTCTTGGCTTTAGAGCAAGAAGTTAGAGAAGAGAATAATCTGAACTGAGTTAAATTATTATTTGTGGAGTGGACTGAGGATCGTCGTCAGGGGTGTCTGATGTAGTCTGATTAGATGCAGGGGGATCTGAGACGGGGGTAAGGTCAGATGGAAAATAACGACGTTGAGAGGGGGGTTTTTGCCACCCTGTGAGTTCTTTGAGGTAATCATCAGGGTTAAGATTAAGTCGAGAAGCCCATTGATTTATTTGGCTAGAAGTTAGGTTAATCTTTTTACAAAGGTCGGTTTTTGTTAGACCTTCACTTATTTCTGTATCAGAACAAGTAAACTCTATATTTCCTCTAGGGATGTCTTCAAATTTCTCCTTTAGAGAGGATAAGCCTGTATTTATAAGAGCTTGTCTGAGTTGGTCAATCTCAGTTCTTAGGGACTCTATCTCATCAGTAAACTCAGATTCTTGTTCAGCGACGGTAGCAGATAAGTCGTCTATTTCGGTGGTTTTAGCTTTCAAGTTTTTGACTTCTTGTTCAAGAGTCTCTGGTAGCACTTCAGTAGGAATATTCCCCTCAAGGTAATGCTCCAGGATGATAACTAAGGCTTGAGACACCTTTTTTATTTTGTGAGTCTTCATCCAGTTTTCTAGACTGCTGTATAGGCTTAAGTCTAGATATGCTGTGACTTTAGCGTGATTGTTTAACCATTCGTTGGTAGCCATTACTCTTTTATTTAGGATAGGGTAACTTAAAGTTCTCTCTAGTTTAACTAATTTACCTTAAATTAAGTTACTACATAAAATATAGTATAATACTTTTAATTTAAGTAGCGCACTAATAAAAAGTATTAATTACAAAGTCAGGTACTTAAATAAATTAGTAATTAATTTTAATATACTTTATAATTGTTAGTATATTACTTAATTTAATAATTAGTGAGTCAATATAAATTAGCTACTTAGTATAATACTACAATTAATTTAAGTAAGGTAATTTAAAGTAGTAAATATAAATAAAGTATTATTGTATAATACTTTATTTTTAATAGTAAAATACTTTAAGCTACTTCAGTAAACTACTGATACTGAAACCTTTATAGGGAGAGGGTTTGAAAAAATAAAGCAGCCCTTATCCGACTGAAACTCCTGGAGCGTAGCGGAACAAGTGGAAGGAGGGGAAGGCTGCACACAGGGGGTATGGGGGATGTAGTCCCCCATATAAACAACTATTTTCCTCGTCTCGAAAATTCCATTTTAGTTATTAGTTTTATTGCTTTTGAAGTTTGACTAAAGTTTAGGGTTTTAAGACTTAAATCTTAAGTTCCTAAAATTAGGTGGACATTTCAATATTAATGAGCAAAACTATAATTTAGTTATTAAAAGGTTAAGAAGAATGCAAGGACAAGTTAAATGGAGAAAGTTGCTCTTATATGTATTGATTACTCTAATAACTGAAGTCTTATTAACTTTTGTTGGTTTTGATGATTTAGCCAACTATGAAGAATTCATATTTCAAAAATCGTCTTTTAATTTTATTAGGTCAGAAGTAGTTATTTTCATAAGTTGTTACGCTAGAGGGTTGAACAACTATGAATTTAGCTTAAGATAAGGTCAAAAAAATCTGGTAATTTTATTATTTAGAAGTCTGTCTTAATTTATCAAATATAGAAAAGCAAAAGCAGATATAATGGCTATTTAACGCTAGTAACTTGACAAAAGCCTTAAAAGTCAAAAATCTAAAGTAGAGATCGCGTGTTGCTTCTGCTTATCCGTGACCCCTAGATAGCGTTCTAAAGCTGCTAAAGTACGATGACCTGAGATGGCTTGGATGTGTCTGAGAGGGACACCAGCATCACTCATCTGGGTTAAAGCGGTGCGTCGGAAGCTGTGGGTACTAACTCCTTCTATTTCTAGCTTTTTACAGATGCCTCTAAGAATGCGATCAGCACTGGCTTTGTGGATGTGGCCACGTCCGTGACGACCTGGAAAGAGATTCGGGTTATATTTGCTGAGATTAGGGTATGAGTCCTTATATTCTTGTAAATATTGAGTTAAACGGGGGTGTATATCAATTTCTCTAGTGTCTTGTTTTCCTTTGGTGTTAAAGCTGCGGATGACAAGTTTTTCCCTGACTCCTTTGATGCCGATCACGTCACCATAGAAGAGGGTAACTGCTTCGTTGATGCGGGCTGCTGCGTAGAGACAGATGCCAAAGAGGGCGCGATCACGTGGATTGACAAAACCATCGTCAAACAGTGAGGATATTTGAATCGGGGTGAGGATTTCGGCGCGGCCGTAGCGGTTAACTTTCATATAAAGTATTCTAGGCCAATAAAGGTAAGTTTAATAACGTACACGCCTTTAAAGCGCATTAATTGGTCATCCTAGAAATGAGAGTTTAGCTTTTCTTATCATTTTACTTTAAGATTCCTGAGTATTAACACTCAATTGATAATTTTTCCTTATATACTGAAAATGGAGGGTTTGACAATGGTTTGTATCAAGGTAACAACTCATATTGGTGATGACGGGTTAGTGAAGTACCCCAACTTGCTTCACTGAAGTTGGGGTACTTAACTTTTAGTGACCCATAATGTTGATGAGTTCAGTCGTGTGGAGGGGTTAACCATTGAAGATTGGTTCGTGAAAGTTCGCGTTCTCAGAGATCATAAAGGATTTAAGCTGATAATGAAAACAGAAATTTTCAAGATACACTTGATTTTTGTAATCAGTTTTTTTTAAAGGTGTACCTCATAAATCTGAAAAACTCTATAGGCTCCATAGCAAATAAGAAAGATTATTTTAAAGATAACACTCTTTAAAAGATTTTTGAGATAATAATAAATGAAGGAATATAATTTAAGTAATTATGAAACTTTTTGCTCAATCTATCATTACACTTTCATCAGTTTTAGTCATATTAAGTACAGTACAAAGTCAAGCCAAGGCAACACTTTTTTTCAATGTAACTGAAGATAATGGTAACACTACTGTTATTCTAACGGGTATTAACTTTACTACATCTGGCTTAACTTCAGAAGATTTTCTTATTAATATAGCAAATACTTCTATCAATCCTTCACTTGGTTCTATTAACTATTCTGGAGCTACAGATACTTTTACTGTTTTAGGATCTACTTTTATCATTCCAACATTCTCTTTTGGAACTGGTTCAACTGAATCAGCGGCTTTCAACTTAAGTCCTAGTAATCCCTTTATTAGCCTGAGTGGACAGAACGGAAAGATTCATAGTAGTCAATCTTCTCCCACACCATCTAACTTTGTTGCTACTGCTACTTATGCCGGAACTATTGCTAGTTTAGGGATAAACACTACACCGCAGACATTTATTTGGTCAAATGGACAAGAGTTTCGTTTATTTCAAGATTTTCCCATTGAATCCGTACCAGAACCATCAACTATTATTGGATTTGGAATATTAGCAAGTCTTGGAGTTGGAACGCGGATTCGATATAAATTAGCCAAAGTTAAAAAGAAATAGAATTTTATATTTAAAAACATCTGCTAGATGTAAAAGTTTTTTATTTCTTTCTAGAGTCGGATAACTTAAATTATCTGACTCTAAAAATACTTTCTTCTACGTTCTAGAGACTATCAGCCATTAATTTGATTGCTTTTCTTGTTTCATTAATTCATAATTTTCCTTAACCTTTTTTGTATTAGGATGGTTTTCTCCTAGTAGTTTTTCACACATTTCAAGAGCCTGTAAATAAAGAGGTTTTGCCTCTTCATATCTTTCTTGAAGATAATATAACTTAGCTAAGTTATTGAGGCTTTGTGCTACTTCTGGATGGTCTTCTCCTAGTAGTTTTTTCCTCAATTCAAGAGCCTGTAAATAAAGAGGTTTTGCCTCTGAATATCTTCCTTGATTATTGTATAATAAAGCTAAGTTATTGATGCTACTCGCCACGTATGGATGGTCTTCTCCTATTAGTTTTTTATAAAGTTTAAGAGTATGTAAATAAAGAGGTTCTGCCTCTGAGTATTTTCCTTGAGCATAGTATAATAAAGCTAAGTTATTGAGGCTAAGAGCCACGTCCAGATGGTCTTCTCCTAGTAGTTTTTTCCTCAATTCAAGAGCCTGTAAATAAAGAGGTTCTGCCTCTGAATATTTTCCTTGATAATAATATAATGCTGCTAAGTTATTGATGCTAGTCGCCACGTCTGGATGGTTTTCTCCTAGTAGTTTTTTATAAAGTTCAATAGCCCGTAAATAAAGAGGTTCTGCCTCTTCATATCTTCCTTGATTATTGTATAATAAAGCTAAGTCATTGAGGCTAGTCGCCACGTCTGGATGGTCTTCTCCTAGTAGTTTTTTCCTCAGTTCAAGAGCCTGTAAATAAAAAGGTTTTGCCTCTTCATATCTTCCTTGAGCATAGTATAATAAAGCTAAGTTATTGAGGCTAGTCGCCACGTCTGGATGGTCTTCTCCTAGTAGTTTTTTCCTCAGTTCAAGAGCTTGTAAATAGAGAGGTTCTGCCTCTTCATATCTTCCTTGATAATAGTATAATAAAGCTAAGTCATTGAGGCTAGTCGCCACGTCTGGATGGTCTTCTCCTAATCTTTGTTTAACAATATCTAGACACTTTTTTCTCCAAGGTTCTGCTTCTTTATAAAACCCTTGTCCTTCGTAAAACTGATTTATTCCGACATACGGCCATGTTAAGTCTTCATCCTCTATCCATTCATTTAATTCTTTAGCTGCTACAGTTAAATGGGGAATAACTAAGGTTAATCCTTCAATATCAGTTTTTATAGGTTGTTCTGGTATTTCTTTAGCTACACTTACCATTAATTTACAGTAAGCTTTCTTAACCTCATCTGTTAAGTTTGATTCGGAGAGTTTTTCTCTTAAATATTGGTTAATTAGAGTATGTATCTCATAGACTTGATTACCTAAATCTTTAATTAAATTAGAATTGATTAAACTATCTTCTAAAATATCTTCTAGATCATCTTCATCTTCTATCGGACAAATTTCTTTAATTAACTCATAAGGAATTGGAGCTACTTCAAATAAACTTAAATAATAAGCTATTTCTTGAGCCTCTTGTTCTAACTCTTGCCAACTGATTTCAAATGCTGCTTTGACTCCTCTTTGAGCCGTCATCTCTTCTGTTGATTCTTGAATTCCTCTACTTTGTAATCCTTTCTCTTTTAATCTGTCTCGATATTTCTTAATTGACCAATTTTGACGGCGTTTTAAGAATCTAGAAACTAATTCTAATCCTAATGGTAAATATCCTAAATCTTTACACAGCAATTTAACTTCTGCTAATTCTTTAGTAACCCTTTCTTGATCAATAAATGAAATAATTAATTCTAAAGCTGCTTCCTCATTTAAAACTTCCAAAGCAAAAATTTTGACACTGTCTGCTAGTCTTTGTTTTCTTGTTGTAATAATTACCTTAAACCGTTTTTGTTGTGGAGGAAGAAAATCTTTTATCTGGTTATATTCTCTGACATCATCAAAGATAATTAAAGTGTCTTCTTCTCCCCAAAGCTGCCAACAATGTTTAACTCTTTCTTCTAATTCGCCTTCTTCTAATACTTGTATTTTTAAATAGTTTTTTGCAAAGTCTAATATCTGTGTCCCCACATTACTTTGATCTGAAACATTGAGCCAACAAATTCCTGACTTATAACTACGGTTTTGTGAATCCTTATCTCTATCAGCCAAAGCATACCGTAAAGCTAACTCAGTTTTTCCTATGCCTCCCATTCCAGTTAAAGTAGAAATAGCAAGTAGTTTTGATTCTTCTAACTCTTGTAACTGCTTATGTAGTTCCTCTAAAGCTTTTTCTCGTCCTACAAATTTAGGGATTCCACTTCTGGGTAAATTGTCAGGGTTTCTTTTAACCCGATCCTCATCGGGCGACTCTATTCAAGTGATATTAATAGGACCTGTATTCTTATCAATAAAAATGGATTTTTCAATTGTCCCGTTATTAATAAACGTCTTAATTTCAGGTTGAGATTTATTTTCCTCAGCTATTTCTTCAGCTACTTTTTTAATTTCATCATTATCTTGGATTGTTTCTGCCATTACTTCAATAACTTCTGGTAAAGCTTGAGGATTATCTTTAGCCGATATAAGTTTATTCCAAGTGTTAGGGGCTTTTTGTTGTAATAATTGACTAAGACCCTTTAAAGTCCCATCTAGTGCATTTTCACCAAGTTTAGTTAAGGCTCCTGTTAAAACAATAGTGACGATTCCAGCAATAGTAAGTGGTTCCATAAAACTAATTGGGAGTAATTGAAGTATAGTTCAGTATTCTTATAACTACTATTATGCGGTAAAAAATCACTTCTCAAGATTGAATACATAGAGAGCCGTAGCGAAGATGGCTGAATTGGGCTTGAATAGAGCCTTTCAAGTCAGATCACTCTTAAAATTGGGCTAAACAGTGAGTGGATGTCCAGTTTTGGCCTAAAACAAATGTTCGCTCTTGGAAGAGAATTAGAAGAAAAAAAAGACATTTTTGGGCTAAACACTCACAGTATGTCCAGTTTTGAGCCAAATTTTTAGTAACCCAAAATTAGGCAGATTATAAAGTGAATATTAAGCCACCCAATTGAAAATCGAAAATCATTTTGTCTGACAAGTTACTTATCTACTTCATAAAAGATTTAATTAGACAGAGAAGACAACAAAAAACCCCGTCAAACGACGAGGTAAATAACTTGAGAAAAAGGTCATTGATAATTGAGTTAACGACCAAGCTTTTGAGAATAAGAAACGAGTCCAGCACTAACAACTTGACCATAATTATTGAGGCGTTCTTGTTGTCCGGTGCGAGTGGGGGTATGAAATGTATCGGTTAAACCCATTGAAGCGAACATGACGGTAGCAGCGAGAATGATGTAGTTACGGACGATGGCGGTGTTGTTGGTGGTGGTGTTTAACATTTGTCTGACCTCTGTTCCTCAAGTTACCTTCATATTACGGGGTCATCTGGGGTGATGTCAGTCCCAAAAACAAGGTAGATTCGGGCTTTTCACCATTCCCTTCATGGATGAGAAGTGGAATTAAGTAGAAAATCTTGCCCATCTTTAATCTATCCACGACCCCATATAATCTTTGATAAGCAACTCTAATGGATACTATTAAAATTGATTTGTCAATTATTATTTACATATTGTTACATTTACTGTTACAATTATTTACATAGAGAAGTAATAGGGCAACAAGGATGTACACCACTACCCAACTCGATAACGGTATTCTCAACAACTACGCAGTAGAACCCCAACCTTACTACGCTGAATATCCTGCTCCTTTCCAACAACGTCGTTACTTAGTCCAAGGGGCGATCGCTACATTATTCGTCATCAGCTTAGTCATGGTTTCTGCTGTCATTAGCTAAAAATTTATCTCTTGCTTGACAATTTCGGAGTTCTCCTATTTAACCTCAGATAGTCTGGGGTTTTTTGCTGTTTCTGTCTTCATTAGATGTCTCCTCAATTACTAGACACAGATTGAATCGGTAAATCTAAAGAAAACCTTAAGAACTTCTGCTTTTTCTTCACAAAAGTTTACAATTCTCTCATAAGATAAAAACCGCCAGCCACCCCAATAAAAGGCTGGTTTATAAGAAACCTCCCCAAGAATCACCATTCTTGGGGCTAATTTTTGGCCGCAACGACTGTAAGCTTGTCTGAAATGGGCTAATTGATAATCTTCGCTGATAGATACTAAAAGGAAAAATGATTGTTAAGTTCCTTTACAAATATTTACATAATCGTTAATATGAACTCATACATACAAACGGCAAACGCCGAAAGGCAAAAAAGCCAACTTCATTCGTACCTCGAAAAATAAATAGCAATCATAACCAATATGACTACCACCTTAACTCAACGCGAGAGCGTTTCCGTATGGGAACAGTTTTGTCAGTGGGTAACAAGCACCAACAACCGCATCTATGTAGGTTGGTTCGGTACTTTAATGATCCCCACCCTCTTAACTGCTACCACCTGCTTCATC
>JASJEA010000019.1 GCA_030064935.1 Crocosphaera sp.
GCATCTCATCAGAAACGCCCCCTAGCTATTTATGCTGAAGGTATCAAGTGGTTGAATCTGGCCGTGGATATGCTTGAAGGGAAGGTTAAAGACTTTCATGGCATTCCTGTTAATCTTTAAGAGAATATTGACATAAGTCCCTACCTAAAAATACTAGAAAAAGATCAACATTTTAGGTAGGAATTAATGTTAACTGTGAGCCCTTGGCAGTTAAATTTTATCTAATCCATTTCTCTCCAGAAAACAATAGAATTATCTAAGGGAATAATTTGGGTTCCAGGATAATAAAAAGAGAGTATTTTTTCAGCACTCCAGCCTAAATTAGCTAAGTTATAAGACCCAAATTGACTCATGCCAACACCATGACCAAAACCACCGCCAATAAAAGCATATCCCGTTAATACTTTCTGACTATTGTAGATAGGTTGAAGATAAAACAGTGTACTTCTTGGGGGACCTAATGCACTACGAACTTCATTCTTTTGTAACTCAATAATTCCTTTATCTGTTGTTACTTTCATGGTTAAAATACGTCCAGAGTCAGACCTTTCTGTGACTTCCATTGACTTAATCGCTTTGATGTTCGACAAAGGATGTTTACGTCTTTCTAAATACTTGTTTAAATCCTTAGTTAAGCTGACTAAACTCGCTTGCTTGTTCCAACGAAAAACACTTCTCCCTGTTTCATTAAAGCCATTTCTTAAGCCTATAAAATTACGAAATGCTTGTTCATCTGCTAAAGATTTTTGAGAAAGATCCCAGAGATTTTTAGGTGAGTCAATAACTGCTTTTAGATAAGGTCTTTCTTCTCCATTCCAAGCATCACTAAAACTGGCAGTAACGCCCCCTGTTGTTGAAGAATAAAGGGCATCAACTAATTCATTGTTATAGGTTAAAACTAATCCTTTTGTTGCTGCGATCGCTTGATCGGCTTTGGGACTGGTAGAACTTAATCCATAGTATACTTGACAATGAGTGGTGGCACAAAGTTCGTAATTATCTGCTTTAAATCGTCTTAAATTTCGTAACGCATAGGTACGAGCGATAATGGTTTGTGCTTTGGCTGCATTTTTGGGTGCATTGGGTCCTATTTCATGA
The DNA here is from genome assembly GCA_030064935.1 of Crocosphaera sp. Lineage (GTDB taxonomy): Bacteria > Cyanobacteriota > Cyanobacteriia > Cyanobacteriales > Microcystaceae > Crocosphaera. Next base: position 1,099 of record JASJEA010000019.1, read on the forward strand.
GGAACCACACCTCGTAAATAGGTTTCTAAAGGAACATCATTAACTAAAGTATAGGTTCCGTAAGCATTGGGTTGTAACTTTAAACTTCCTCCATAACGTCGTGTTTTTTGTTTGGAATGACTCACTTGAATAGGATTTTTTCCTGGAATAATCTCTAAATAATCACTCTTATATTGTTTCCCGGCAATGGTAAATGTTGCTTGAGATTTACTGTTTAAAATAGCAGATTCCAAATAAGCATCATTATAGCCTTTTGTTTTAATATTTTGTAATAACCAACGTCTTAATAACGGCGTTTCATAAACATCTCTTTTAGCCCAAACCTGCCATCTTCCAGGTTGTGTTACTTCTGTTTTTATGCCTTTTTCTCGCCACTGGTTGGCACTATCTTCTGCTGTTTCAAAAGTGGCGTGATCGCTTAAAACAATATATTCTTTTAATAAAGACTCAGGCAAGGACTGCTCAACAATATTGAGAGTCAGTTTAGTTGTGGTTAAGGTTTGGGTTTGTCCTTGGGTATCTTGAAACTTAATCGTTAGGATATCCCCGTTGGTTGCAGCAATGGATAATTTCTCTGCTTCTGTTTCCCCAAATCTTTGTACAATACCCACCTCGATGTCAATATCTCTAGCACTACTAGGCAAACCTAAAATTCCCCCCCAGAGAAGAGGAAGGGAAAACAGGGTCATGAATATATGTTTACCCCTAATGGGTTGAGTTGTCTTCGTCATAGCCATATCATTACATCGTTTTTCGCATTATAGACCCCATAACCCTCAAAGGGGTGATATTTCAGTCTTTTGATTTTGTCCTATGTTTGCGCTCAATAGTTCCCCGATGGCAGTTCTCCATAGCGGAAATCTGGGCTCCAGAATTCGATTAATTGCTCAATTATGACTTTTGTAAAGGAAAATTCAACTGTTCCCGTTGTTGTAAATATAAGTTAGCAACTTCTCGCGCTAAATTACGAATACGACCAATATAACGGGTTCTTTCTGCCACGGCAATCACTCCTCTTGCGTCTAACAAATTGAAGGAATGAGAACATTTTAAAACATAATCTAACCCAGGAAAAACCAAGCCTCGATTAATTAATTGTCTTGCTTCTTGTTCATATAAAGTAAATAATTTAAACAATAAATCTGGATCAGATGCTTCAAAATTATACGTACATTGTTCCACCTCACTTTGTAAAAAAATATCCCCATAATTTATCTGATCGTTCCACTGAATTTTGGTGATTGCTTCCACCTCTTGTAAATACATGGCTAACCGTTCTAAACCATAAGTAATCTCAATGGAAACAGGATAACAATCAATTCCTCCACATTGCTGAAAATAAGTAAACTGTGTGATTTCCATACCATCTAACCATACTTCCCAACCCACACCCCAGGCCCCCAAGGTAGGAGATTCCCAGTTATCTTCTACAAAGCGAATATCATGATCTTCTGGTTTAATTCCTAATACTCTTAATGACTCTAAATAAATTTCTTGAATATTGTCAGGAGACGGTTTAATTAATACTTGATATTGAAAATAATGCTGAAATCGGTTAGGATTTTCCCCATAACGGCCATCCGTAGGACGACGACAGGGTTCGACATAGGCAACGGACCAGGGTTCAGGTCCGATAGCCCTGAGAAAGGTATGGGGACTCATTGTTCCTGCCCCTTTTTCAGTATCATAAGGCTGGACGATTAAACAACCACGATCGCCCCAAAATTCGTTAAGTTTGGCAATAATTTCCTGAAAATTAATTGACACTTTTTGTTAACTTCCCTAAGTTATTTATTCTTTTTGGTTCCGCCCATTATACTAAAATAATGTCATTTTTTCTAGTTGATTCTATATTTTTTAAAGAACATTGTAAATTTCCTTATTTTTACCTTCACCCCGCTAAACATAAAGTTTGACCAAAATTTTAAGCCCCTTAACTGATATTTAAGTTAACCTAGGGGAAAGAAATAATAATGAAGCATCAAATTTGATGAATTTTTTTAGTCGATTAAGTATCCAATCAAAAATAATGTTAATGCTACTAGCTGTTAGCATTGCCTCTATTTTAGTCATTAGTTATGTTGGTTACACCAGTGGAAAGGAAGCGATACTAGAGAATATTTATTATCAAATTACTGAGTTAAGAAATTCTCGTTCTCGGCAAATTCAATCTTACTTTAATTATGTTCAAAATCAAGCAATTACTTTGGCTGAAGATCCCACAGTTATCGAAGCAATGGAGTCATTTAACCAAAGTTTTAATCAATTAGAAAATGAAGATATTTCTTCTAAAATGGTTTCTGAAATTTGGTATTTTTATCAACAAGAATTTATTCCGCGGTTGCAAAGGAATGTAGATGGAAATCCTGCGGTATTAAGTTATTTTCCTAAAAAAATAATTTCTCGTTATTTACAATATCATTATTTAGTTAAAAATCCCTATCCTCTTGAGAAAAAAAATAGTCTAGATATGGCCAATGATGGAAGTGAATACAGTAAAATACATCAAAAATTCCATGATTTTTTTCGATCAATTACCACTCGTTTTGACTATAAAAACTTAGTGTTAGTTGATAGTGAAACAGGAAATATTGTTTATAGTGTTCATAAAGATACGAGTTTTGCCACCAGCTTACAAGATGGACCTTATGCTTATAGTGGGGCAGCAAATTTATTTGAAAGATTGCAAAATAATCGTGAAAGAGGAGCCTTTGAGGTTATCGATTTTACTAATTTTAGACCTAGTTATGGTCAACCTATTGCTTTTATTGGTAGTCCTATTTTTAAAGGTTCAAATTTAATTGGAATTCTCTTACTTCAGTTACCAGTTGATGAAATTAATCGCATTATGACAGGAAATTTTCAATGGGAACAGGATGGCTTAGGTAAAACAGGAGAAACCATTTTAGTGGGCTCAGATTATTTAATGCGCTCTCAATCTCGCTTTTTAGTAGAAAATCCTGATAGTTATTTTAAAGAACTAGAAAAACAAAGAATACCTAATAAAATAATTGAAAGAATTAAAGCTAATAATAGTCCTATTTTATTACAAGAAATTAGAACAAACTCTATTGAAAAAGCTATTGAAGGAGAGGAAGGATTAGGAATTTTAAATGACTATCGTGGAGTTTCTTCTCTAGTTGCTTACGCCCCTGTAAAATTAGCAGATAGTTTAGATTGGATAATTCTCTCCAAAATTTATGTCAATGAAGCCTTTGAACCTATACAAATTTTTGGCAAAAGAGTATTAGTTACCACTGCAATTTTAGTGCCTATTGTAACTATTTTATCCTTATTTCTTTCCCGTCGTTTAGTGATGCCAATTTATCGGCTTATTTCAGGGGCAAAAAAAATTACATCTGGACAAAGTAATGTGGTAGTAACGGTTCCTTCTGAGGATGAATTTTGTCAACTTGCCAGTGCTTTTAATAAAATGGCTAGAACTATTGATGAAGAAAAAGAAGCCCTAGAAAAACAAATTAGGAATAACGATGCACTGCTTTTAAAAACCCTTCCTGCCCCCATTGTCAAACGATTAAAACAAGGAGAAGAAGACATTGCTGATAAATTTCCTCACGTCACTGTATTGTCAGCTAATATTGTTGGTTTTGATGAAGAATGTGATCATCTAAGTGCGCAAGAAGCAGTAGGACTTTTAAATGATATTGTTAGTGCCTTTGATGATGCTGCCCAACGTCATGACGTAGAAAAAATTAGTACCGTTGGTACTTCTTATTTGGCGGCAAGTGGCTTATTTGTGCCACGACTTGATCGAGACAAAGCGGTGATCGAAGTCGGATTAGAAATGCTGAGAATTGTGCGAGCTTTTAGTCAAGAAAAACACCTCAAATTTGAGATTCGTATTGGTGTTTATTCGGGAGAAGTGATAGGCGGATTATTAGGCAAAACCAAATTCATTTATAATTTATTGGGGAACACCGCCAAAATTGCTAGATTTTTAATGATTGTTAATTCTGTAGAAGGTCAACCAAATTCAATTTTAATAAGTCAAAATTTATACGAACCCTTGCAGGAATTTTATAAATTTTCTAAGATGGGGGAAATAGAAATTCCTGGGCGGGGGAAAACAGCAGTTTGGTTATTAAAAGATGGTAGCCATAAGAGATAAATGCTACAAACTAAGAGCAAGATAGCTAAATTTTTGCTAAATTAGAGAAAATATCTTTCTTTTACTTAACCAATTTTATGAAGTTTTTAGACAGTGTTAAAATGGCAACATCTATGCTGAGTGCCAATAAATTACGCACTAGCTTAACCATGTTAGGTATGATTATTGGTAATGCTTCAGTGGTGGCCATTATTGGTATTGGTCAAGGGGCGGAAAATTTAGCGACTCAACAATTAAAAGAGTTGGGGCCGAATGTACTTTTTATTGTTCCTGGAACTCGCCAAGCCCGACGTGCTACCTTGGATTTACCAAAAACATTAGTCTGGGAAGATGCTCAAGCTATTGCCCAACAAGTCCCCAGTGTCAAAGCAGTTGCCCCTGAAAGAAATAAACGAGAATTAATTTCTTATAAAAGTGAAAATATCAACACTTTATTAATCGGAACCACCCCATACTATCCAAAAATTAGAAATTTTCCCATTCAACAGGGACGATTCCTTAATGTAATTGATATCAAGAAAAACAGCCGAGTTGCTGTCATTGGTCAAGACATAGTTAAGCAATTATTTGGCATCAAGAATCCCATTGGTGAATCAATTAGAATTAAAAATGTATCTTTTGAAATTGTAGGAGTGATGGCAGAAAAGGGCTCTTTAATTGGAACCAATTTAGATGATACTGTGTTTATTCCCTTAACAACAATGACCCATCAAATTGTTGGTAAAACTTCTCCTTATGGGACAGAAGTTAGTTGGATTAATGTAGAAGCAAAAAATGGAGAAAGTGTTAGGGCTGCTAAATTTCAAATCGAAAATTTATTAAGACTAAGACATAAAATAACCAATGAGGATGATTTCGGTGTAGAAACCTCAAAACAAATGTTAGATATTGTGGGTAGTATTTCGACTGGATTAACGGTAATGTTAACTTTTCTGGCCGGAATTTCTCTTATTGTTGGTGGGATTGGGGTGATGAATATTATGTTTTTTTCTGTAAGTGAACGTACCTCAGAAATTGGACTGAGAAAAGCTTTGGGGGCAACAGGAAATGATATCTTAGTACAGTTCTTAATTGAAGCAGTTCTTATGGCAATTTCTGGGGGGATCATTGGTGTTTTAACTGGGGTAAGTTTGGTGATATTGGTAGGAATAATTTCTCCTTTATCTGCTTCTATTTCTGCTGTGCCTATTATTATTTCTTTAACAGTTTCCACCGCTATTGGACTAGGTTTCGGTGTGATTCCAGCCCAAAAAGCTGCTCAACTTGATCCTATTGTTGCTTTGAGAAGTTCCTAATCGGGTTTCAGTGGTGGGAAAATAGAGAGGATTTGACAGTGTTGAATTCCTACTAACCTGAGTTCGATATAGAGCAATTTGGAGACAACCTACCAAAATCAGCAGTCTCAAACCCTCATTGTCTCGTTTAAAAAAGAATAACCCCAAACTCCTAACTCCTAACTCACGTTACTAGGTTAAGTTGTTATATTCTTTCTCCCCCTGCCTCCTCTGCTTCCCCTGCTCCCTATGCCTTCTTAAGATGATTATCTACTTTCTGAAGCGGATTTGGTATTAGTTCCCAAAGATGATATACTAGATAGGCTATGGGAAATCAAGATAAACCGGTCAAGACTATTACTGATAATCGTAAGGCTCGCTTCGCCTATGAAATTTTGGAAACCTATGAAGCGGGTATTGAACTGGTGGGAACAGAAGTTAAGTCTCTTCGCGCCGGTAGGGTTAACTTGGCTGATGGTTACGCCTTTATTAAAAATGGGGAGGCATGGTTAACTAACGTCCATATTTCCCCCTATCAAGGCAGTAGTCAGTATTTTAACCATGAACCAAAACGGACTCGTAAATTATTGCTACATCGCAAGGAAATCAGCCAGTTAATCGGTAAAATCGAGCAAAAAGGTCTTACTTTAGTCCCTTTAAAACTCTATTTTAAAGGAAGTTTGGTTAAAGTGAGCTTAGGCCTGGGAAGAGGGAAGAAACTTCACGATAAACGGGCAACAGAGAAAGAACGTCAAGATAAACGGGAAATGTCACGGGCGATGAAGCGTTACTAAGGAAGAAATTTCTTGCAACTTCTCCCTCACTTGCCCCTCTTTCAAGAGGCTTTGAGCTTGTCTAAACCCTGAAGGAATATCTTGACATACACCACAACGCCAGAGATAGAAACCTCCATTATAAAGAGCTAAGGACATCAAATCGTTGTCTTCCCCTTGTAATACTTGCTGCATTTGTTCGAGAAGTTGGGAAGTAGAAGTCAAATCAATATCCCTACCTTTGAACTGATAATCATGGGGATGAAGGTATAATCTTTGCCATTGGGGATCACCATCAGGATCATTGAGCCCAATAATGGCAGTGCGACTTTGAGGAAGATCGCAACTACCTTCTAACCCCTTGATAATGGTAAAGTGATTTAAGTTTCTCAAGTTCAGGGTTTCTCGAAAGAGATTTTCTGTGGGGGGATGAACAAATCCAGCAACCAGATGAACTTGATGGGTTGAACAGGGAGACCAAATTAATTCTAAGGAAGCAAGAGGAGGGCGTTTACCAATTTGTTCGCGATAAGTTACTAATTGATGAGCTTGAGGAAAATGGTTCGTTAAATAGATAAAGGTTAATCCAGTTTTTGCCAATATTTCTTGACTACTATGCAGAGAAATATTACTAAAGTCCACCCCTAAACCTTGCCAAAGGCTAATTAAAGGAACCCCATATTTAGTCGGCATGGTTTCCCCTCCATGTAAGACTACAGGAACACCGGTGGTGGCTAAAATAAGGGCTGTTAGTAGAGTAACAGGGGCAATACGAGCTCGTCCATCATAGGGAGTGCCTAACACAGTAACAGGATAGTCAAAGGGAAGGTTATCTATATCCAGTTTAGGACCGAGTTCGGTGTAAGTATCCAGCATTCCTGCTAATTCTTCAGGCGTGGGGCGTTTAATACGATGTACCATCAAAAATGCGCCGATTTGAGCAGGAGTCGCTTCTGCTAATAACATCATTTTCATGGCATCGGCTGCTTCGCTTCGGGTTAAATCTTTTTTTGTATGGACACCACTACCAATTTTTTTTAAATATTCCCTAAAGATGGTACTCATAAAAAACCTCGTTTTATTGTATTGATTAAGCCGAAGAAGGCTAAACTTTTTCTTTAACCCTTGGATAAATTAGATTTCACTATCTTCTATAGGAATCAGGTTTCGGTTGTGAGAAAACCAGAAGCAGTATTGAACACTATTATCTCCTATATATGTTCTCATTTCTCACACATCATTACTGATTGCTATATCTAAAGCATTAATAACAATATATTGTTCTTCGGTCGCTTCTAGTATTAATAACTGTTATGGTTTTCTTGAATTATGCTCGATTGAATCTCCTTTGGTAATTGACAACATTAAGATTAATTAAAATCAAACAAGCAAAAAGGTGCTAGAATCTCCTTCAAACCCCCTATAAAAAAGCATTACAGCCTTGTTTGCCTTATGTAACATTATTTAAGCAAACACTCAATCAATGCAACAATTTTGAGACAATCAAAAACAGCTTATCAGCGTGTCATTATCACGTTTTATTTATACACTAGGAGAACTCTATGAAACTAGCTTATTGGATGTATGCCGGACCTGCACATATTGGCACCCTACGCATTGCCAGTTCCTTTAAAAATGTCCATGCTATCATGCACGCACCCTTGGGAGATGATTATTTTAACGTCATGCGATCGATGTTAGAACGAGAAAGAAACTTCACCCCCGTCACTGCAAGTATTGTCGATCGCAATGTTTTAGCACGGGGTTCTCAAGAAAAAGTGGTTAATAATATTGTTCGTAAAGATGGGGAAGAAAACCCTGATTTAATAGTTTTAACTCCTACTTGTACTTCTAGTATTCTACAGGAAGATTTAGGTAATTTTGTCGAACGGGCCCAAATGGATGCTAAAGGTGATGTTTTGTTAGCAGATGTTAACCATTATCGTTACAATGAGTTACAGGCTGCTGATAGAACTCTCCATCAAATTGTTAAATTTTATCTAGAAAAAGCGAAAAAGAAAAACGAATTGCCTCAAGGAAAAACGGAAACTCCTTCGGTTAATATTATTGGTATTTCTACCCTAGGATTTCATAATCAACATGACTGTCGAGAGTTGAAGCAATTGATGAAAGATTTGGGAATTGAAGTCAACGAAGTGATTCCTGATGGTGCTTCGGTTCACAATTTAAAGAACTTACCCAAAGCTTGGTTTAATTTAGTTCCTTACCGAGAATTAGGGTTAGCAACTGCACAATATTTACAAGAAGAATTTAATCTTCCTTATGTGGATATTACCCCAATGGGTGTAGTAGAAACGGCGCGCTGCATTCGCAAAATTCAACAAGTTCTTAATCAACAAGGTATTAATGTTGATTATGAAGATTATATCAACGAACAAACCTTATATGTGTCTCAAGCTGCTTGGTTTTCTCGCTCTATCGACTGTCAAAATTTAACAGGTAAAAAAGCGGTTGTTTTTGGAGATAATACCCATGCTGCTGCTCTGACTAAAATCTTAGCACGGGAGATGGGAATTCATGTGGTTTTAGCAGGAACTTATTGTAAATATGATGCAGAATGGTTCAAAGAACAAGTGAGCGAATATTGTGATCAAGTATTAATTAGTGATGATAATGGAGAGATCGGTGATGCGATCGCCCGTATCGAGCCCTCTGCTATTTTTGGGACACAAATGGAACGTCATGTGGGTAAAAGATTGGACATTCCTTGTGGAGTTATTGCGGCACCGATTCACATTCAAAATTTCCCCATTGGTTATAAACCTTTCTGTGGTTATGAAGGTACAAATCAAATTGCAGATTTAGTCTATAATTCCTTTACTTTGGGAATGGAAGATCATCTTCTAGAAATTTTTGGTGGTCATGATACTAAAGAAGTAATTACCAAAGGACTTTCGGCTGATTCTGATTTGAATTGGAACAAAGAAGCGCAAGCCGAATTGAATAAGGTTCCCGGTTTTGTTCGGGGTAAAGTGAAGCGAAATACGGAAAAATTTGCCCGTGAAAGGGGATTTTCTGAGATTACTTTAGAAGTCATGTATGCAGCAAAAGAAGCAGTGGGTGCATAGTTAATGTCGGGTGGGCATTGCCCACCTGACAATTTTATTAGTATTGAGAAATGAGCAACGAAGAACACTTTTGTTGTTGCCCTGAAGACTTAAAGCTTCTTCCAAATTGCTGAGAGTATTAAGAATAGAATCATGATTTGTCTTTGGTTTTTGTTCATAAATAGCTAAGGCTTGTTTATAAGAAGATATGGCTTCGTCATATCTTCCTAAAAAATGGTAAACTCTCCCTAAATTGTTAAGAGCCATGCCAGTTTTAGGATGGTTTTCTCCTAATTTACTTCTTCTAATGGTCAAAATTTCTTGCGCTAAAGGAAGGGCTTCATCATATTTCTCTTCTATAAATAACTTTAGTGCTTGCATCTCTAAGATATCATCTTTTGATAAATTTTTTATTGAGGATACTGGAGATATTGTCTGTGCAAAAGATGGGGTTGTAAATTCAGACTTGAAGCCCCAGATTCCCATAACTGTTGCCAAAATTATCCCTACCCTAAGTAAGTTTTTCACAAAAGTTGCCTCTTTGATTATTTTCCATAATTTGGCCTTCTAGCTTAATTTACAAAGCAACTGATTTATAAGTGTGATAATACTTAACTCTAAGATAGTTCTTTTTTGCTGAGAGGTTATAAACACCCTTAGAGAAAATTTTAGATATTGCAATAATTTCAAATGCAGCATATCCATTCTACGAGAATAAGTCATCTAAATTAAAAAACAGAGACGTTTGCTTAAACGTCTCCATAAAATTTCTGTATTGAAGATAAAAAGGAAACACTAATTATCTTTTTTATGATGTACTTCAATCACAGTATGAACATTACCTCTGGGTTTAAAATCACCTTTTAAGGTTGCTTCTAAGGGATCACAAGCTGCTACAAAATCATCTAAAATTTGGTTAACAGATTCCTCATGAGAAATATAAAGATCGCGGTAACGATTAATATACAATTTAAGTGCTTTTAACTCTACCACTTTCTCATTGGGAACATAAGTTAATTCCAAGGTTGCAAAGTCAGGATAACCAGAAAAAGGACATTTACAAGTAAACTCAGGTAAGGTAACATTTATAGTATAATAACGCCCAATACGAGGGTTAGGAAAAGTAATTAATTCTCCTTCTTTAATCTCTCTTTCTCCGTATTTCAGGGTTGTAGAATCAGTATCAGAAGTTTGAGTCATCGCTAAAAGTTTAATTCATTTATTATTTTAAATATAACAGCTTTTCCCATTAATCATCAATCAACAACTAGCCAAATAATAAACCTTGTTCCTTGATTATTATCTAAATCAATAGGGCTCGATAATTCAATTATTCCCCCCATTTGTTGAATTAAATCCTTAACAATAGCTAACCCTAAACCACTGCCTGAAATTTCACCTTTTGCTTGAATTCCTCGATAATGTCGCTCAAAAATATGATCTTGATCTTGAATAGGAATTCCATAACCAGTATCTTCAATTAAAATCCCTTGATACTTTTTCTCCTCAATTACCCTAGATAATCCCAGTTTAATCATTACCTTACCAAACTCAGGAGTATATTTAATACTGTTATCAATTAAATTACTAAAAACTTCCCTTAAAGCTGATACATTGCCTAAAATGGGGGCTAAATTATCAGGTACATCCACTTCTAAAAAAATGTTTTTAATCTGGGCAATAGACTCCGCAGATATAACCACATTTTCTAAAATATCCCAAATGTAAACTGGCGTTAAATCTAAATGATTTGAAGGAGGCAAACAAGGGGATAAACTATCATTAATCGCCACCGAATCAGAGTTTAAGGTAATAATCTCTCCATCATCTACCATCGTTTTTTGATTGTTTTCAAAATCTTTAATTAATTCTTGTAAATGTTCCCCTTCTCTTACTATACTATCAACAATTGAACGGCTTTTATCATCAGAAACTAAATGCTTCATTAATAACTTTCCAAATACCTTTAAAGCAGTTAAAGGGTTCCGCAATTGATGAAACAAATCGTCAAGGCGATCGCTTTGTTGTTGTTGTTGCAATTGTTGCTGTTGCTGTTGGTTTTCATACCATGTCTGACGCTTATCCAATAAACGTGCAATAGCTAAAGTTTCCGCTATTTTCTCAATTTGACCAAATTCCTCCCTTTTCCAAGGATAATCCTGTCTCAGAGTTACCAACAGTCCTAAAACGACCTCCTGATAGATTAAAGGTAAAACTAACTGATAGGGTTGGCCATCGCTGCGTTCATTTCCTGGGATAATTAAAGAGCTATGGAGACGGGTGGGTAATGACTGAGGCCAGTCTGACATCATTAACCCCTGTGTTTTTTCCTTAAACTCCATTTCTTCTGTCCGAGAGGTTCTCATACTCTCCCCTACAGGATACACCACCACAGGCATCAAATTCACAGGTTGACCATCCTCTTCCGATGTCAAATAAACCGCACTCCAATCAGCTTGCAGGGTTTTTGCTAAAAGCATCACTTGGGATTGACATAAAGCGATAAAATCTTCACTGGCATGGGGAAGGGTGGTTGTGGCAGAAAACATAAGAAAAAAGGAACTTTATATTAACTTTTGTAACAAAATATTAACTATTGTTGCAAACATTGTTGAGAGACTTCCGAAATTTAAACATTAAAAGTGCTTCTAGTCGTGCGTAAGCCTAATTATGAGAATTAAAAAATTATGTAAGCAATACTTGATTTTTAGAAGTAGAACGGATATAATGACCTCGGATTTTGTAACTATGACTACAGCATCTAGTCGAAACAGGAGGTAAAAAGGTTGGCAAGAAAGCGCAAACGGAAGAGTCGTCGTCGCCAGGAAGGCCGAAAAATTCTCGAGCTTGTACCCCAGTATAATATCGAAAGCGGCGAAGATAAACCAGTTACCGCCGCCAGGAAGTATATTCATCAGATTGGGATACAACCTCCGGCCTTACTAATTGTAAGACGAAACGAGCACACCACAGATAGATATTTTTGGGCGGAGAAAGGTTTATTTGGTGCTCAATACGTTGAGGAAAACCACTTTCTCTTTCCCAGTCTTAAGGAATTCCAGCCACAAATTCAGAAAACACCAACTAAGACTCCTGCAGCCGCTGGATAAGAACCACTGAAAACAAAACCGAACATCCCCCCACTGCAAATCGGGGGGTTTTTATTCGCTCAATTATTATATCCTAATTGGGCGGTTTTAGGGCAAGGGCTTGTTTTATTTGGATCACTTCGTCTCTATGAGCGGTTAAAGTCAGGAGACTTCCTTGCTGTAATCCTTTTTCTGTGAGACTTTCGAGAGATAAAGAAATCTTTTCAACTCGTCGAGCTTTTTGCCAATAAAATATTCCCGCCAGAGGAGCTAAAATTGCCAAACCCAAAAATAGGGAGGTTAAGGGGGGATAGATAAAAGATAAAACTAACCCAAAACATAACAACCCAAACCCGGCTAAAATGCTTAAAAAAATCGCTAAAAACCAACTGGGGCGAACCATACCTTCAAAGGTTAGGGTATTGTTCTCTGTCCCAATCAGATTATAAGCTCGTTGTGTAAAATAAGTTTTTAGTTCCTCTAATAGAGGGGTTATGGAGACTGGGGAGATTAACTTAACCTGTTCAGTGCGATCTTTAACGGAGGCCCGAATAAAGAAAAACAACCCCACCATTAACAAAAGTGTGAGGAAAAACGTTGAGATTAAAATAGGTGTATTCATAAGCAGTATTCTTAATTGCAAAATCAGGTATTATTATGTATTTTATAATTTTTTAACCCAGTATTGAAAACTAATCCATTGATTTCCAGCACTGTTGTTAGGTTTAACATTCACTATTTCTGTGTTTTCAAGTTCTTGTATCAGTTTAATGACTTCTTCTTTCTTAGTTCCATACATTTCCATAGAGATTCGTTTAGACCAATCTTGACCATATCTAATTTTCCTGTATAAGTTTAATAAACTCCAAGGAATCATTGACTTGACGACTTTTATCGCTGATGGGACTATACCAGATTTTTCCTTAGTTTGAGTTTGATTAGTGGCTAATTTTCGTTCACTAGGTAGTTGAAATACGAGGATTCCTCCAGGAGATAAGATTCTGACAAATTCCTGAATATATTTCTGAGAATACATCGGTTTCATATGTTGAAGCGTAATATTTGAATAAATAAAATCAAAATGATTATCTTCAAACAATTTCAAATTATCTGTCTCATTCAAATAATATTGGCACTTGTGCTGATAACTATTATATTTGTTAGCTAACTCTAACATCGAAGTAGAAATATCTACTCCATAAACTTGATCAAAATATGGAGCTAATGCTTGAGTTAACCTTCCTGCTCCACAGCCAAAATCAAGAGCTTTTTTGTTCGATAGGTCTATATCTGAGTCTTTAATAGAATTCAATAAACCTTCAATTTCTCTTTTACCCGTTTCAAAAAATTCATCAGATTTCCATTTATTTCCTTTTTTGTTATTGTCAGTAAGAATCGCCCAAAAAGGATCAAGCTGACCAAATTTATCCCAGTTGTATTTAAGTTGTTTAAGATCCATATTTTCAATATTCCTCTCAATCTATATAGGCCCTATATGGTATAGGAGTGTATCATGAATCTGCAATATCCTATAACTTGAACACTGAAAAGTTCAATAACTATGCCCTTTTTTATCCCAGATGACCAATTAAACTCTTTCGGAAACCAAGTTTTAGAAGCAACTTGGGCAAAATTTCCTCAATTAGCCCCCCATCAATGTGCCTTAACTTGGTTGGTTTATGATTCTCCTGTTGAGATTAAAACACAGACAATTCAGTTTCCCAGAGACTTTTGGCAATATGGAATCAAGGGGTTTAGTTATCGAGGGGATGAACTTATTTATCCTGCGAGTGTGGTGAAATTGTTTTATTTAGTAGCCATTCATCAATGGTTGAATAGGGAAAGCTTTCCCCTCTCAACAGAATTAAACCGTGCTATCACCGACATGATTGTTGACTCTAGTAATGATGCTACGAGTTTAGTTATGGATATGTTAACCAATACCACCAGTGGACCGGAATTAGCCCCTGATGCCTTAAAAATATGGCAACAGCAACGCAATGAAGTCAACCGTTATTTTCAAGGTTTTGGCTGGGAGGAATTTCAAGGGATTAACGTCAACCAGAAAACCTGGTGTGATGGCTATTATGGGCGAGAAAAACAGTTTGTGGGGGAAAATGGGGAAAATCGTAACCGCCTCACTACAAACGCTGTTGCTCGCTTGTTTCATAACATTGTTGCAGAAAGGGTGATTTCTGTGGAGCGATCGCAACAAATGATGAGTTTATTACAAAGGCAACTTCCGTCAACAGCAATAGACAGGGATGAAGAAAATCAAGTTACAGGATTTTTAGGGGAAAGTCTCCCTGAAAATGCCTTGTTATGGTCAAAGGCGGGGTGGACTTCCCAGGTGCGTCATGACGCAGCCTATATGGAAATACCCAATTTTCCACCTTTTTTGTTAGTTGTCTTTACTGAAGGTAGAAAAAACAGTCAAAATAAACAGATTCTTCCTTTTATTTCCCAATTCATTGCTCAAAATTGGTTAGCTATTTGATATCATCTACATCAGACAGAGTTTCTTCTAAGTTTTTCCTTTGTTCCATTTGACTGAGAAAATAACCTGTCATCATAGCAGAGGCAAGTAAGTTGGCTAAATTTTCTCTGTCAGTGGTCACTTGAATGTTAAAATCTTCAGAGGGTAGCATTCCCACCAATCCTTGTACATTCTGAGTGATGATTTGTTGAATTTCAGGACTGGCCGATTGGGCAATGCGAGAAAGGGTTTCAGGGCGTTGCTGTTGTAGGTATTGTATAAGGGCGTTTGTGTCTTGTTCTTCTGGTTCAGAAGCGAAAAAATCAAAATTGAATACCATTAGAACTCCAAAGTTGGGGTTGACTTATGTTCTACTGTTATATACTTTCCACTATAAACCCTACTGGGAAAAATCACTAAAAATTAATCTGTAGATTGGGGAAACTGCTCAATTTCAAAATATTGGTGAAATTTTGTGGTAACTTCTAAAAGGTAGGAACGTCCAGTCTCTTGACGACGTTTACGGACAAAGCCTAATTCTACCAATTCTTGCACGTGCTGATAAGCGGTGCTTCCTCTCAACTCGATCAACTCAGTTTGTACAATGGGATTTTTCAAAGCAATGGCCGCAAGGGTTCTCAAACTCCCTTTGCCGAGTTCTGCGGGGATGATATCATCGGTGAGATCGTTGAAAACTGAGCGTAACTGTAGGCTGTATCCTGTTTCCGTTTCGACCACTTCTAAGGCACTATCTCGGTAGGCGTAGTCGGAAATTAATTCCATCATCGCCTCTTGTGCGCTATCTACTTCACAGTTAGCCCACTCAGCAATGTCTCCTAAGCTTAATGGTTGACCTTTTAGGTATAGGATTGCCTCAATTTTTGTTGCTAGTTTCGTCATAACCAATGCTACCTCTAACTCAGAAAAATCTCAATTTCTTGGGGATTTAGGATAAGTTGTATCAAATGACCATATTCGATCGAATCAAGAGCAGGTGTTAGAATCTCTAAGGTTGAGTTATCTTGAAAGTGATCAGGTTTTGTTTCAGGATGGGGATAGTATACAAGTCCAGTGTATTCTCTGTCTTCATAAATAACTTGACAGGGAGAAAAGGAAAAGGTTTCTGGGGGGGACTTCTCATTCCATTGTAAGTTCTCAAAGGTATATTTAGGATGATGCACTTTGAACTGGTAGGGACGAATATTAATGTTTAAAGTTCCTGGGAAAAAAGGAGATATATCCAGTCCTAATCTTTTAAAATGGGGGGTTTGCATCTCTATTGTTCCCCTAGGGTAAGGACTATTTTGAGCCATTCCTGATGCGACTCGATGGCCTTTCACGATTATTCCTTGGACTTTTCTTCTTTCATTAGACATTAACCTTTAAACTATCCTTATTGTACAAGTTTTCTGTAAAATTGTACTACATTCATGGAAAAAATCGGTATGTTTTTCGTCTATGTAGTAGCCTAACAAAAGTAATCGTATCATCATTAACTTTTATTCCTATACGATAGTCTCCTATCCTAATTCGATAAAAATTATCTTCTCCTTTGATTGTTTTAAGATTTTTAATTTCTCCTAAAATTTTAATCTTTTCAATTTCTTCAATAACTTCCTTGATTTTAATGAGTATTTTTTTAGCTAAAATATTTTTTAAGTCTTTTTCAAAGCTTTTTCTAAACTTAGTCTTCATTGTTGTTATTAAGTAGCATGAAAATAGTTTCTCTGTTTACTAATTCTGTCTCTTCTCCCTCTTCAATCGCTTTTGTTAAAGCAATATCTTCTATTATTTCTGATAATAGCTCTGTGGACTCTTCTCGGTTTTCTTGAAAAAGTTCATAAATGGCTACTTTAAGAGTTTCTTTGAGTTGGTTTTGACCTAAGTAAATGTTAGACATAATTATTTATTTTTTTAGGGTTCTTATTTTTTTCCTTTGCCGTGATCTTGATTGTATACAATCAAATTTTTATCATCTAGCCTACTCTATTAACGAGATGTTCCAATGTCTTTGATTAAACTTTTAATTTCAGAGTCAATATCATCTTTATTCATAAAAGATGCTAGACGTGAGCCATCGGTAGATTTTTTAAAGCGAACTCCATATTCTTTGCAAATTTTATCTAATAAAAGATCCCCCGGAATCATATCTAATTTACATCTTGACCAACTATCCTCTATATATTTTTCTTCTTTCTGGTAGATAGAAGATAAGTTTTGTTTATCTTCATTAAGTTCGTTAATAATTTTTTCTATTTCATCATTTATTTTTTGACTCATAGAATTTAAGTTTTCTTCTTCAGATAAATGATCAAACAGAGAAGATACATTTAGATAACTAGGTCTAGATATTTTTTTTTGTATTCTTTTTAAAATTGTCCACACCTTGAAGTTATCAGAATACTGTTCAATCAATTTTGTTATATCTTCTTCTGTTGGTAAAGACTGACTACAGTCTCTTTAATATTACTAAGGTCTTTTTCTCCTCCTCTTTTGACCTTTAATGACAAGATTCTTTGAGCTTCTTCTTCTCCTATTGGTTTACGCCGTTCCGTTAAATGAAGAACATTTAATTCGCATATTTTATATAAAATATTTTTAGCATAGTTAGGTAGATAAGTTCCTTCTCCAGCAAAGGTATTCACCTTATTGCTTAAAGGTTCTTCTTTAATTTGTTTGATTTCTGTATCAATATTTTTTGCTAAAGTTTTAAGAGTATTAGAAAACTCTTCATAACTAGATGATTCTAAATACTTTTGCTCTAGTTCTGAATAATAATCAGGAAATAATTCTTTTAGAGATATCTCATTTCTGCTTAACATATAACCAAGAGTTATTTCCTTTTTTTGAGACTCCCAATCTCTTCTGCGCATACTCTGAGGTGTAGGTATTCTCAATCTCCCTTGTTCAGCTAAATTTATTAGTTGTTTAGAACATTCATCTTGATTTTGATAATTATTAAGATTCTCATAAAGTTCTAATGCTGTGTTTTCAGATAAAGTTAAGATATCAATTTTATTGCTTTCTCGATTAGCATTAGTATTATTGACTAAAAAAATATTTCTAATGAAGCTAAATTGTTTTGGCTCAAAATTTATGCACAGAATAATTACAATTTATGTCATTGATTCAAGTCCATTCACTGCATTTTTCATTTGTGGAGCTTCTGAAATTATGTCACTAATCAATTGTTCCTTATTTTCTGTAGACAGTAGAAAAGAAAGACATATTTCGATTGTTTTTTGAGAATTTCTATTAAAAAAATCTATTTCTTCTCCTATTGGTGGTTGAAGATTCAAAAATTCTTTATTTTTAATACATTGAAAAAAATAATTGATTGCTGAGAGTATATTAGATTTACCAGAATTATTTTGACCGATAAAAACATTAAATTTTCCACATTTATCTATAGTTAAGCCTTCAATACTCTTGAAGTTTTTAATGGCTACAGAATTCAGCTTCATGATTTGCCTGTGCTTGATGAGAGTGAGCAGGAA
Organism: Crocosphaera sp.; assembly: GCA_030064935.1. Lineage (GTDB taxonomy): Bacteria > Cyanobacteriota > Cyanobacteriia > Cyanobacteriales > Microcystaceae > Crocosphaera. The sequence continues at coordinate 19,405 of JASJEA010000019.1, forward strand.
TTTTTATTGGGCATTAAATTAACTAGGCATTAAATTAACTAACTGAGATTTTGATGTTAATCTAACCAATTCCTAAATTATAGTTACTTTAACGTACCTGTCAAATCCCATGCAATCATGTTATGCAACTACACTAGCATGAGCCATAAAGTTTGATCAAGAAATCGAAATCATCAACAACAACTAACATACTAATATGGCTCGGGGCAGATTTGAACTGCCGACCTTGGGCTTATGAGTCCCCTGCTCTAACCAACTGAGCTACCGAGCCTTGATTTTTGCACCTTTGCTATCATAAACCAAAAATCAGGAAATGTCTACCTGATAAAAAAAATCAGAGAAGATACTTTCTCCTCTGATATTACTTATCCCATCGCTCGAATTCACAAACGAAATGATAAGTTAGGGGCGGCTTCCAGGTAAGAAAGCCATGGGATTTTGTGCGCCTCTGCCACTGGGATGAATTTCATAGTGTAAATGGGGACCAGTGCTATAACCTGTACTGCCCATTTCTGCGATTTGTTGACCCTGTTCCACCTTTTGACCTCGACGAACCAAAAGACGGCTATTGTGGGCGTATAAGGTAACGCTACCATCAGGATGACGGACCTTAACCAAATTGCCATAACCGCCAGAATTCCATCCTGCGGTAATCACTTCGCCAGGAGCAGAAGCCATAATCGGGGTTCCCACAGGGGCTGCAATATCAATCCCCTTGTGCATTCTGCCCCAACGAGGACCAAACCCAGAGGTAAGCACCCCTTTACTGGGCCAAATATGTCCTGTGAACTTCATGGGCGCATTCGGCAGATAATTATCAGGATTGGAAACCCCTGGCAGATCCGGACCCACACTGGTTCCTACTGGAATCTCAAAAGCGTTGTTGTAAACTCCAGGGTTAGTGGGAGCAGCACCAATTAACTGAGGTTTGCTACTATTGAGCCGTTCTTCGATCGCCTGTTGAGGGGATTTAATCTCTTGGCGATCGCTACTCCATTCAGGATTTAAAGTTTCTCCCACCACCGTTTTTTGAGACGAGCGGGGTTGGTTCAAAGAAACACTCTGGCTTGATTGACCATAATCTTGTTGCAAACTGACAATATCGGCTTTCAGTTTCTCTTTATGAGATTCTTGAGCGGTAGATATTTCAAATTCTACCGATGGGGTTTCATTGGTAGCGACGAAACTGCGAGAAGACTGATTGCTTCGAGACGGTAAGCTGTCAAATACAGAAGGTAGTTTCCTGGTTGGAGCAGTGGCAACCTTACCCTGCTGAGGAATCACCAAAGTTTGATTAACCTTAATCAGATTCGCATTGGTGATACCATTGGCACGAATTAACTCTTTAGTAGAAATGCCATGACGACGGGCAATACTATTAAGGGTATCTCCTGGACGCACACGGTAGCTCTTCTGGGTTGCTTGAATCGCCGGTTGAGGAACCACTGAGCGAGGCTGTCTAAAGGAAGTTTGTTCAGGGATAGTGAAATTAACTCGTTGACCAACCTCTGCAATTTCCTCTTCAGGAGGCATAACGGCAAGGGGAATGGGTTGATTTTCCTCCTCTTTAGCTGTGACTTCTTCTTTGAGAGAAGGAACCACAGGCAAGGTACTGGTCTCTTTTTCCTCTAAAACCGATACCTTAACGGAAGTAGCTGTTTCTTTCTCTGAGGTAATGCTTACACCATCTTCTGGACTTTCGGGGGCAAAAACCGGAAGTTCGATCGCTTGGGCTACTTCCACTTCTACTGGAGTGGACACCACTGACTCCTCTGTTTCCTCTTGGGTTTGGTTCAAAGGTTGACTAACATCTGAGACATTAGATACAGTCTTTGTCCGTTCTACGGGAGTTTTCCCTTCTTCAATTTTTAGTTCCGCTAAGCTATCTTGGAGACGTTTGCGGGTTTCTCTGAGGTGATCTAGGGATGTATTGACAGATTTCGTACCTAAACTCTTGTTTTTGGGGTTAGAGTCGGTGGAACTTTTAGGGGTAATTTTTTTGACTGCGTCTTTATCGTTAGCTGAAGGAATTTTCAGGCTTTGTCCTGGCTCTAGTTTGGCGGTAATAGCCAGATCGTTGATCGTAGCTATTGCTTCTGGTTCTATTTGGTAAGCTTTAGCCAATTGAGCGATGGTTTCTCCTGCTTTCACTTGATGCTTCAAGGCCAAAGGAGCTAGGGTACCTTTTTGGTTTTGAGCATTAGAAATATCAGGCAGACTGGGAATAGCTGTATTGGCTGTCACAGCATTGGCTGCTATGGCTGCTTTGTCCTGACTGAAGAGCATTCCTGTTGCTCCCATAGAAATTGCCAATCCAATCATCGCTGCTGAGCGACGAACACCACTTTTCTCACTTGAGGGTAGCTTAGTTTGATCTCCTTCTGAGGAAGACGAACTTTCTGGTCTGGTATATTCCGCCAGACAAGAAGAAATTGCTGTTACTTCGTTGATTTTACCTTTCAAGGACAACCTCCTAGTGTGTGAACGAGCGATTTAGACTACCGAGAGTCTTTGGGATGATTTTTTACTGAAGTAGACCTATCAGAGATTAGTTGTAATTCAGATTACTGATTAAGTCAATATACTTATTGAATATGTTATGAGAAATTAACTTGTTTTGCTTATTTTAAACAAGGGTAAATCGATTGTAATCTACTCAGTAATTCTTCATCTATCGTTACTAACCTTTGCATGATGCGGTTTGGTTGACGGACTAATTCTTTAAAAGGTTTCATCCCTTGCTCAACGGTAGGGTTTCATCAACCTAGACGCACATCCTTAAGGATTTCTTTCTGGTAAGGGTGATTGCCTGCTCCTTAAGTGGGGCAAAAAGAAATGATAGAAATTTCTTATTAATGTAATTGGTCTAACTGTCTGAGGGCTTCAAATAAGCCAATAGCTACACTTACAGATAGGTTTAGACTTCTGACTTCTGGGTGAGGCATGGGAATGTAGAGCATTTGATCACAAGTTGCCATAAAAGTAGGTGGTAGCCCTTCGGTTTCGCTACCAAAGACTAACCAGTCATCTGCTTGAAACTGACAATCTCCATAACAGGATTTTCCTCTAACACTAAATCCTAATAATCGACCGGGTTGTTGTTGTTGAAACTCCTGAAATTCCTTTAAACCCCCATGATAATGAAGGTTAACATGGGGCCAATAGTCCAGTCCGGCTCGCTTGAGATAGCGATCGCTCAATTCAAATCCCAACGGGCCAACTAGGTGCAGTTCTGTATTTGTAGCGGCGCAAGTTCGGGCAATATTACCGGTATTGGGGGGAATCTGCGGATTAACTAAAACAACTCTGGGCATGATTATCTATAGTTTTTTTATTGATGGCTAAACAACTGTCAATGATTAGATTTGTTAAATAAATCTTTGATACTCATTGAAAAGATTTATCTATAAGTTTCTAAAATTTAATTTTTTTTTAAGCAACTAACAAGGCATCACAAAGTTTATCTTCTAAAGTTTTTTCTTGTTGCGCAACATTGATAATTTCTTCTGTAACAATGGAGGGAACGCTTTGACCATTGTCATGTTTTGTTAACCATTGCTGGGCTAAGTTGCCCTCCCGCACAATCTTAGTGACAGGGGACAAAAAACAACTAAATCCATTCTCTTTTGCTATGGGCCATACTTGTTGATACAGTTCTTCTATCCAAGTTTTGGCAGTTATGGCCCGCCCATCTTGCCAATGATGTAATTGAGCATCTAAACTCTTTTTAGCCACAGCCCTCTCATTTTCATAGGTTATCTCTAGCAAGGTTTGAGGGGATAATTGACTATGGATTAGAGGATCAAGATTAGGATCACCCATTAGTTGCAGTAAACGAGATTCTAATAAAGCAATAACGGCTAATAAGGCAATGGGATCGATAATTAAATCACAGATCCTTAATTCTAGGCGATTGAGATGATAGGGTCGATTATGACCATTAGGACGTACCGATGTCCAGAGATGACGGACATTTTGCATGGTTTTGAGTTCCAACTGTTGTTTAGTCCACCGAATAAAATGGTCATGACTCTCAAAAAAAGGAACTTGTTGAGGAGTTTGGGGAAACAGTTGCCAACGGGTAGAATGATAACCCGTCGCTTTTCCATCAAGAAAAGGAGAGGATGCACTTAAGGCAAGATATAAGGGGGCTTCTACTCGCACCAGCCGACAAGCTCGCATTAATACTTCTGGATCGCTGATACCAATATTAATATGAACGCTGGCAGTCACAACATTGGTGCCATAGGTGTTCTCAATATAGCTATGATAAGGATTCAGGGGATCAGAACGATAAAATTGTTGACTATTTCCTAGGGATAGGGTACTCCCTGGAATGATAGTATAGTTACCAGTTTGTTGTAAATATTGTCTTAAACTTTGTCTTGGACGCACTAAAGCACAGAGGAGACGCTCATAACAAGACATGGGGGCTGTTGTATATTCTACGTTGCGACTATCGGGTTCTCTTACAAACCCATTAAGATCCTTAGTAATACGATCAGATAACCCCACAATTTTCCCTTGGGGTGTACCTGTGTACATTTCAACTTCAACGCCTTTACATAGTCGTGCCATAATGCCTCTGAATAGTCTTAGACCTTCTCGTTCATTTTATTATTATTGAGGCTAGGGGATAAATGATCAATTATTTTTGTGTTTTCTTTGATTTTTGTTTAAACAGTTGGTTGTTTTCTCAGCCAGTTGCCAGCCATTCTTTTCATCATAAATATCTCAAAAGCTTTACCTCTTCATTGCTTGTTACTCAAAGGATCGAAAATAATATTGATCACAGTTATTTGATTCCTGGTTTATGGCGAGGTTTCCATGAATTCGATAATTTAACTGTTTACTATGCTTATCAAATTAGTAGTGATAATCGTTTTTGGGCAAGGCATCGTGTTTATAAAAATGATGAAACGATTGAGGATATAACTTGGCAAGGTCAATGGGAATTTACTGATGGTACTTTAAAACTTAAAGGCATCAATTTAAATAAGCAAAATGAGCAATTTAATATTGAATTTAAACTAGGAAATAGTTGGAAATTGGTTTATGAAACAGGTTCTTTGTCTCAACCTTACCAGATGATGATTTTAAATAAGATAGGTCAACCTTAAATTATCGATTACAAATCCACTCAATATGTTCAGATAATAACCTAGATAAATCATATCGTTCTTGAATAGTTTTCCTGGCTTTAACTCTTAATTCAGCCATTTGATCAGGATGATCTAAAACTTCTTCTATGCGTTCAACTATTCTATCAATGGCGAAGAAATCAACCAATAAACCATTTACTCCATCTTCTATAACTTCCTCAACAGGAGGGGTTTTTGAGCCCAAAACTAAGCCCTCGGTAGACATCACCTCTAACATTGACCAAGACAGCACAAAAGGACGAGTTAAATAAACATGAACCGAAGAAGCTTGTATCACTTTTAAATATTGGTCATAAGGTAAAGAACCTGTAAAATGTAAGCGAGACAAATCATAATCAAATGTCTCTAACATTAACTGCTTATAAGTCTTCCCATCAGGTAATTTGCGGCCATAAGCAACTCGATCGTCTCCCACAATTACCACATGACAATGAGGGCGTTTTTTTAATAAAATAGAAACCGCTTCCATAAACTGAGGAAACCCTCGATAAGGCTCCATTCCTCTAGCGACATAAGTGACAATTTCATCCACTTCTGATAGGTCAAGTTTATTATCTTTTAAAACCAATTTTGCCCCTGGTTTTGCTTGAAAATAGTTGGTGTCCACCCCATCATGACGTACGGTTATTTTAGAATGAAATTCGGGGGGAAATTGTTCTCTTTGCCAATAGGTAGGGGACAAACCCCGATCACAACTATATAAATCGGTTAGGATGGGGGTGTTTTTAATACGAATACGAGGTTCATCATCAACTGTTAAAGGTTCCTTGGGATCAAAGTCTGCATCAGTTCCGTGGGCGTGATAAAACCATTCAAAGAAACATAATAGTTCAGCTTTGGGAAAAATATCTTTAATAAATAGTGTGGGGCCCCATCCTGAATGACCATAAACTATATCGGGAATAAAACCTCGTTGTCTTAGTTGTTCAGCTAAACGATAAACCGCTTGTCCTTGTAAAACTGCATTTTCTAAGGTTCTAACATAGTGATGGGTTTCGGGGCGGGCTTCTCTTGAGGGTGTATAGATACCTTTAAAAACTCCTGGAATATTTCCTTCTTTGCGCTTTGTGCCAAAGCAAACCTGATTGTTAGGATTTTTAGCCAAATGGGTTGCAACGTGGCGAAACTGTGCCGGAAAATTGGGATGTAAAAATAAAATTTTCATGGATAAAAAATAGTCTAGAATTCGATTCTAGACTACAACCAAAACGAAACTTAAACAAGATTAACCCCGACGAACTTTGACTTGAGAAGCCATATTTCTGAAGGTATTTAAACTAGGACCAGGACGACGACGGGGGGTAGGGAGCATAGAAAATTTAGTTGCAAATCCCATGTCTTCGGACTCTTCCTTTTTAGGGGTTTGGTTGCTGGTGAGTGTAGAAGTCGTGGGAACAATTTCTGTTTTAGGAGCTTCTTGTTTGGCTTTCTTTTTGATAGACTTCTTCTTAGTTGGCTTTTTGGTTTCAGGTTCTGTAACAACTTCTGTAACAGCTTCTGTAACGGCTTCTGTAACGGCTTCTGCAACCTTTTCTGTAACAGCTTCCGTGACCTCAGCAGTGGCTTGAACCTCTTGGGTTACAACTGGTTCTGCTGGTTCTTCTTTCACCGCAGGTTTTGCCTCTGGAGTGCTTTGTGTCTCATCAAGTTCTAAGAAAAATTCTTTTTTCTTACCGCCACCTAACAATTTGTTCAGCATTGTTTTTGATCTCCTAAAAAGTTTTCTAAAAGTTAATTAACTCAGACTGGTTTAATCCCTTAAGGGGGGTACCAGCTTTTGCGACAGTTTCCTAGACCCAGTTCAACTCTATTGATGTAGGTTGATTGAGACCGCTTTTATCTTTCTCCTCTAACCATCAAGCCAGAAATAGTAACATTTTGCAATTTTTTTTTACAAAACTTAATAATTAATTTCATATTCGATACCATTTATATGTGAAGTACCCCACCCTCTGGTCTGTAACAAGCAAGATAATCGTGTTACAGTATCATAAAAATTGAACGAAAATATAGTCATATGCAGTCAAATCAAGATAAATATCTTAAGTTGACTTGTACTCACTCAGTCAAGGATTCAGCATTCAAATGTAAACCCTATAGTGGATCTTAACGTGGCAAAAGTTACTTTAAAGGACATTAACAAAAGTTTTCCCGAACGAGGGGGAAAGTTGAAGGGAAATGAGGTCAAGGTATTAGAGGACATTGGCCTAGAAGTTAAGGACGGAGAATTTATGGTATTGGTGGGTCCTTCCGGTTGTGGGAAAAGTACCCTTTTACGTTTGATTGCCGGACTAGAAACCACTACATCAGGGGATATTTTAATAGGGGAAGAGAATGTAACCTATTTACCCCCAAAAAAACGGGATATTGCTATGGTATTCCAAAATTATGCTCTTTATCCCCATCTTAATGTTTACGACAATATTGCCTTTGGTTTACGTCGTATGACGGCAGGGTTAAAAGCTTCTAAATCCTCAGTTTTACCTGCAGGATTAGAAAAGATGTTAATGAAAGTAACAGAAACATTACCCAAAGACTTTCATTATAATTCAGCTACAGAAACTCATATCAATCAAAAAGTACAAAAAGTAGCTGAATTACTACAATTAGAATTATTATTAAATCGCCTACCCAAAGACTTATCAGGAGGACAAAAACAACGGGTTGCTTTAGGAAGGGCGATCGCTAGAAATCCTCAAGTTTTTTTGATGGATGAACCCATGTCTAATTTGGATGCTACCCTGAGGGCAGAAACCCGATCACAAATTGTACAATTACAGCGTCAACTGGGTATTACAACTATTTATGTCACCCATGATCAAGTAGAAGCAATGACAATGGGTGAACGTATTGCTGTTATGAATAAAGGAAAAATTCAACAGGCTGCTTCTCCTTTAGAATTATATCATCACCCGGCTAATTGCTTTGTTGCTGGTTTTATTGGCACCCCACCAATGAACTTTTTTCCTGTACAAATTGATTATCCTTTACAAATTGTTCACCGTCAATTTAATTTTGTTATTCCTGATCATTGGAAGCATTATTTAAAAGAAAACAAGAAAAAAGCAGCTACTTTAGGGATTCGTCCTGAACATATTAGTATCGGAAATTATAGCAGAGAAAATTTACAAGTTAAAATCAACTTAATTGAAAATTTAGGTAACGAAATTTATCTATTTACAGAAACATTGGAAGAGAGTCCAAAGCAGGTTATTGTAAGGATTCAAGGAGAAAAAATATTTAAGATCGGGGAAAAAATATGGTTATCCTTCAATCAAGAAAAAATACATCTTTTTGATCGTGAAACTGAGCAATCTTTGCTGTCAAAAGTTACACATTTTTCCAGTGTATAATCAAAAATATGTCAATTAAATATGATTAAATCAAAACCATTTAAAAAACTCACCATTAACTTACTTTTAGGATTAGGAGGGGCAGTTTTCGCTTTAGCAATTGGAGAAATTGCCTTAAGAATTATGGGCATTTCTTATCCTAGTTTTTATCAAGCCGATCCTCATCGAGGTCATGCTTTAATTCCAGGAATATCAGGATGGTGGAAACATGAAGGTAAAGGATGGGTAGCGGTTAATAAAGATGGTTTGAGAGACAAAGATTATTCTAAACAAAAGGCAGAAAATACCTATAGAATTGCTGTCATTGGTGACTCATTTGCTGAGGCAATACAAGTTAATCAAGATGAAACTTTTTGGTCATTAATGGAACAGAAATTACCTCAGTGTGAAAGATTTAAAGGTCAAAATATTGAAGTAATTAACTTTGGGGTTGGTGACTATGGAACCGCACAAGAATATATGACTTTAAAACATCACGTTAGTGAATATTCTCCTGATTTAGTTTTATTAGCTGTTTTTACAGGAAATGATATCATTAACAATTCTAAAACCTTAAGTCCTGATGATAGATTTAGTCCATTTTTAATTAAAAAGGAAGGGAAATATGTTTTAGATTTGAGTTTTAAAGAGACAGATACTTATCAATGGCGTAATAGTAGTCCGAGAAAAATTGCTTTTTCCGTGATTAATAATTCTCATATTTTGCAATTACTCAATGAAACCAGAATTGCTATTAAAAAACGTCGTCAATTATTAGGGAATCAAAGTAAACCTGATAATCAAAATGTCGTTCAATATCTTGATTTTAAACCAGAACTTTATAACAATAATGATGAAAACTGGCAAGAAGCTTGGCAGATTACTGAAGAACTCATTAAATTGATTCAACAAGAAACAAAATCAATTAATTCTGAGTTATTAGTAGTAACATTAAGTAATCCTGCACAAGTTTATCCTGATCCTTTATTAAGAAAACAATATTTTGAACAAGCAAATGTTAATGATTCTTTTTATCCTGAGAAAAGACTTGAGAGTTTAGGACAAAAGGAAGAGTTTAAAGTATTAACTTTAGCCCCCTCATTTCAATCTTATGCTGATGAAAATAAAACCTTTTTACATGGTTTTGATAATACTAAAATGGGGAGTGGCCACTGGAATAAATCAGGTCATAAATTAGCAGGAGAGCTCATAACTGATAAAGTTTGTATCAGTGAAAATTAACAAGAATTATTATATTATAATGACAAGGAAAAACAATGATAGACTCATTATCTGTATCCAACCAATCTAATATTATCTATCCCGACAGAGATGGAAACCCCATGTCAGATAATACAAAACAGTTTCGCTGGATAGTGGTTATCAAAGAAAATTTAGAATTATTATTTGCTGATAATCCTAACATTTTTGTTGCTGGTGATTTACTTTGGTATCCCATCCAAGGAAATAATAAGACTCGTCAAGCACCAGATGTTATGATAGTTTTTGGAAGACCAAAAGGCGATCGAGGTTCCTATCAACAATGGTTAGAAGATAATGTTACCCCTCAAGTGGTTTTTGAGATTTTATCCCCAGGAAACCGTTTATTAGAAATGGCTAAAAAATTCAAATTCTATGAACATCATGGAGTAGAAGAATATTATATTTATGACCCTGATAAAATTGATTTACAAGGGTGGTTAAGGAATAATGGGGAATTAACTGTTATTGAAGAAATGAGTGCTTGGGTAAGTCCCAAACTACGAATAAAGTTTGAGTTGACTTCAGAAACATTAGAGATATTTAGACCCGATGGAGATAAATTTTTAACCTTTGTTGAGTTAGGAAAATTGAGAGAAAATGAAACCAAAAGAGCAGATAATGAACAAAGAAGAGCAGATGAATTACAAGAAAAGTTAGAACAAGAACAAGAACAAAAAAAACGATTAGAAGATAAGTTAAGAGAGTTAGGTATTGATATTAATGAGATTTAACAGACTATTTTTTAGATAATTGTAGGGTTTATTAGTTTAGTATAATGCACCAAAAAATATAATTTTGGTGCTTTAGGGAATAAAAAATGGTACCTTTAAGAATGTTATTTTACAGTACATTATTTTAGTTAAGGTTTGAGGTTTCCCCCTCGAATAATCCAACCTACAACACCACTAATAGTTGCTGTTATGGTAATAATTACGATTTGTCGCCAATTCTTTAATTCTCCTACTTTTTCTGCTAGATCAGGAATTTTTGTCATTGCGACTTCAATATTTTTCATGCGATCACTTACTCCATTTAGTTTAGTATCAAAAGTTTTTATTTCTCCTTTGATTTCTGTTTGTACTACTTCAATAATTTGACTTTTATGGTTAATTTCCTCCTTAAGTTCAGTTTGTTTTATTTCAAGAGTTTTAATTTCCTCTTTAAGTTCAGTGGTTTCTATTACAATGTCATTTAATCGATTATCAACCTTATTCAATTGATTTTCTAAAGCTTTTTGTCCTTGTTCCAATCGTTTAAAACTACCAGTAATCAAGTCTTCTAATCTTTTCAGATCGCTTTCTGTTACTTTTGCCATCTCTTTTTTCCAAATCTGTGATTTCAAAAAGTATCATTCTCAATTAAATTATATCATACGCAAAAACATCCACTTGAATTTATTTTATAGGTTTAGTTTCTCCTTGAAGCATTAAAACAACTTTTTCTGCTGTTTCACTAATAAAAATAATTTCTCCACACCGACTACAAACTTGTGCGGGAATATTCTCTACTAAAATCAGTTTTTACTCAATTTCAAAGGTTTCATTAACCAATTGAGATGTAAATTATTCTGATCCACAGTTATAATAGTTAAACATTAGCAGCAATAATTCCTGCGAGCATAATAAGTTTATTTTGTCAAGATAAAGAATAATGAAGATAAAAAGGATACATTTCGTAACAAAACTCCTCAGAAAGCCCGAAACAGTTTAATCTAGATGCTGATTAACTTTTTAACAAACATCTGGTTTTAATCAAGATGTTGCGAACATCTGCACTCCTTTTGTGGAGTAGATTAGCAATTTTTTCATGGGAGATAGTTGAAATCCAATGAGTGTAAAGGCAAGTGGCGGAAGCTCGTTAGCAAGACCCCAACTCTATCAAACCGTTCCCGTTTCAGCCATTAGTCAAGCTGAACAACAGGATCGCTTTTTAGCAAAGACAGAACTCAATGAATTAGTTACCTATTTTCAGTCGGGACAGAAGAGACTGGCGATCGCCCAAATATTAACGGCCAATTCAGACGTAATTGTGTCGCGAGCGGCGAATAGAATCTTCACTGGAGGATCGCCGATGGCGTATTTAGAGAAACCCCCAGTAGAAGCACCCAAAGAAATGGCCATGGCCGGGGCAACCAAGTCAGCCCAACCAGGAGCCGTTACCTACGTAGAAAGCGGCGGCGGCGGCGGTGGCTTTTTCGGGGGATTACGCACCGTTTTCTCCTCCAGTGGACCGATTCCCCCAGGGTTCCGCCCCATTAATATCTCTCGCTACGGACCGAGCAATATGCAAAAGTCCCTGCGAGATATGTCTTGGTTTTTGCGCTATGTAACCTATGCCATTGTGGCCGGTGATCCCAGTATCATTGTGGTTAACACCCGTGGTTTGAGAGAAATCATCGAGAGAGCCTGTTCTACGGATGCTACCTTAGTGGCACTGCAAGAAATGCGTGCAGCCTCTAGAGATTATTTCCGACAAGATCCAGAAGCGCAAGCCATTGTCATTGAATATTTCGATGTCTTAATCACAGAATTCAAAGCACCCACCCCTGCTAATAAACTGCGTCAGCGTAGCTCTAGTGATTTACAAGGGTTGGAACTGCCTCAGAGTTACTTTAACGCTTCTGTAACCCGTCAAAAGTTCGTGATGAAGCCCGGTTTATCGGAGTTTGAGAAAGGGGAAATTATCAGAGCCGCCTATCGTCAACTGTTTGAGAGAGATATTACGAAAGCTTACAGTCAATCCATTTCCTACCTAGAATCTCAGGTAAGAAACGGGGACATCTCCATGAAAGAGTTTGTCCGTCGTCTGTGTAAGTCTCCTCTGTATCGTAAACAGTTCTTTGAACCCTTCATCAATAGTCGAGCCTTAGAATTAGCCTTCCGTCACATTTTAGGACGTGGTCCAAGTTCTCGCGAAGAAGTCCAAGACTACTTCTCCATCGTCTCCGATGGTGGTTTAGCAGCCTTAGTGGATGCCTTAGTAGACTCTCAAGAGTACGCGGATTATTTTGGAGAAGAAACCGTTCCTTACCTACGCGGTTTAGGTCAAGAGGCCCAAGAATGTCGTAACTGGGGAATGCAGCAAGACCTGTTTAACTACAGTGCGCCCTTCCGCAAAGTTCCTCAATTTATCACCACCTTTGCTAAATATAATCAACCCCTACCGGATCAGCACGTTTATGGTTCGGGTAACGATCCCCTAGAAATTCAATTTGGGGCTATTTTCCCGAAAGAAACCCGTGACCCCAGTAGTAGTCCTGCTCCCTTTAACAAAGATACCAAGCGCATTTTAATTCACCGTGGCCCTGGCATTAACAACCAAAATAGTAATCCTGCCGCCAGAAGTGAGTTTCCTGGTAGTTTAGGGGCCAAGGTGTTCCGTTTAAACAACGAACTTCCCGGAAGCAGTAACGGCGCAAGTGTTAAATTTGGGGAAATTTCTACCCAAGCGGTGATTCGTGCTGCTTACCGTCAGGTGTTTGGTCGGGATGTCTATGAAGGACAACAGCTAAAAGTAGCCGAAAATAAACTCGAAAATGGGGATATTACCCTACGGGAGTTTATCAAAGCCTTAGCCAAGTCAGAAGTGTTCCTAAAAACCTACTGGACTCCTTTCTATGTGGTTAAAGCCATCGAATACATTCATCGTCGTCTCTTAGGCCGTCCTACTTACGGTCGTAAGGAAATGAACGCTTACTTTGATTTAGCGTCTAAGAAAGGGTTTTATGCCTTAGTGGATGCCATTATTGACTCTCAGGAATATACAGAAGCCTTTGGAGAAGATACGGTTCCTTATGAACGTTATTTGACACCGGCAGGACTAAAACTACGCTCTAACCGTCCAGGTGTGATTCGAGAAGATATCGGTAAGCAGGTTAAGAAAGAAACCACCCCACGCTTTGTCGAATTGGGTCAAGTTTCCAGTAATCGCAACGAACCCGAAATCAAGTTCCGCATTAACCAAGGGGTTACTCAACAACGTCAACAAACTAAAATCTTTAAACTGTTGACCACAACCGACAAAGTTGCCCTAGAAACCACCATTCGGGCTGCTTATCGTCAGATTTTTGAGCGGGATCTCGATCCCTACATTGTCCAGACTGAGTTTACCAGTCTCGAAAGTAGGCTGGGTAATGAAGAAATCAATGTTAAAGAGTTCATTGAAGGGTTAGGCTGTTCCGATCTTTATATCAAAGAGTTCTATACCCCTTACCCCAATACCAAGGTCATAGAACTAGGAACCAAGCATTTCTTAGGTCGTGCACCCTTAACCCAGAAAGAGATTCAAAAATACAATCAAATTCTAGCAACCGAAGGCATTCGCGGCTTTATCGGGGCAATGGTCAACAGTATGGAATATCTCCAATTGTTCGGAGAAGATACTGTTCCTTACCGTCGTTTCCCCACCCTTCCCGCAGCTAACTTCCCCAACACCGAACGCTTGTATCAAAAGTTAACCAAACAAGATCAGGAGTTGGTAGTTCCTAGTTTTGAACCCGTAGTTAAGGTCGGTGGTTGATGAGACTATTCCTTAATATTTAAAAGTCAGAGGCGCGAGGAATCGCGTCTCTTTTTTCAAAAAACTAACCCAAAAAAAAGAATTTCGCTAGAATTGAAGAACTTTGTTATCCGTGATACTGATTAAGGCCATTCAAGGGCTAGAAGTGTTCATGAGTCAACATCCTTCTGGGAGTGAGTACAGTTCAACCTGTTTATCTTGTTTACCTTACGGCGTTGGTCATAATGGTGATGGGGTTTGTTTTTTAGTGCAACTCGGCCCCCATCGTATTTTGCTAGATTGTGGACTACGAGATATTAGTCCTCTGATTAATCAAGCTGATTCCCCTGTTGATGCGGTATTCTGTAGTCATGCTCATGCTGATCACGCTAGGGGATTAAAGGAACTACATCAAATCTTTCCCACCCTTCCTATTTATGCCAGTCTGGTGACAAAACGACTGCTTCCTCTCAACTGGCCCAATACAGAGATAGCGAAAGTGGCTGACTTTTGTGAAGGGTTAGCTTGGGAAACCCCTTTTGAACTCTGTGAAGGGTTAACGGTGCAACTATTTCGAGCCGGTCATTTACCAGGAGCCGCTGTTATTCTCCTCAGTTATGTCACCCCTGAGCGTATCTATAAGGTATTGTACACAGGGGATTTTTCCCTCTCTAATTTACAATTAGTCGAAGGATTATCCGTTGAAGCCTTACGGGGTTTATCCCCTGATATTTTGATTATTGAAGGGAGTTATGGTACCACTCGTCATCCTCATCGTCGTCAACAAGAAAAACAATTAATGCAGCGTATTCATGAGACGTTGGCGGATGGTTATAGTGTGGTGCTACCCGTACCTATTGTGGGATTGGGCCAAGAAATTTTAAAATTGTTGCGCTCTCATCATCAATTTACAGGACGAGAGTTGGATATTTGGGTAGATGGTCAAGTTGCGAATACCTGCGATCGCTATTTAGATTTATTATCGGCATTCCCCTTATCGGTACAAAATTTTGCTAAACATCAACCTTTGTTTTGGGATGAGCGAATCTGTCCCCGTTTACGTCGTTTAACCCCTCAACAACGGGGTAAAATCGGACAATCCCCTTGTATTGTTTTAACGGATGATATCACCACTCTCTATGATGAGGGCTATTTATTATCGGGATTATGGGTTATCTTAGTTCCAACGGGTGTCCATGAAGGACCAACTTTGGAGTCTTCTGAAATTATTGCCTTAAGGGAACGTCTTCAGATTCATGTAGAATCTTATCTCTTGGCTGAACACAGTGATGGCCGTAATACCATTCAATTAATTCATAATTTACGACCGCAACATATTCTTTTTGTTCATGGTTCTCCTCTCAATTTAACGGATTTAACCGGCTTAGAAGAATTACAAAATCGTTATCAACTTCATTTACCGTCTGCGGGAAAATTAGTTGAACTGCCTATTGGTGATACGTTTATTCAACCGGCAGCCCCTTCTTCGGGCATTTATGAGGGAGAGTTAAATGATTTGGAAACTAACATGACTATTACGTTACCTCATAGGATTATTGATGATCCTCACTGGCGTTATTTTGCTGATACCGGACTGATTGAAGCTCGTTGGCAAGGAGATGAGTTAGTCTTGCGAGGCATTCCCCAAAGGGAATTGATAACTCAAAGTAATACTGAGAAAGTGTTTAATGATTTAGACTGTTGTTTGACTTGTTCTCATTATCGAGGTCAACGGTGTTGGAATTCTCAATCACCCCTTTATGGCTTTAAAGTGACACCAGAAGGGTATTGTCCAGTTTTTGAACCTTTACCTCCACAGGGGGAAGAATAATTAACAATGATTTTCCTCCTTGGCCAACAGTAAGAAACTACGTTGACAAATGGAAAAGACAAAAAGTTTGGTATAAATTAAATAAACGTCATACATTATAAGTTATTGTTGATTTAACTCTGATAATCCTTGTAAAAAATCAATGAATTGTCTGGCCGTTCTCCCAGATCGCCCATTATGTTGAGTTGCCCATTGTTTTGCCCTAAATTCTAATTCATTTTTATCTATTTTTAAATTGATTCGTGACGCTAAATGATGGACAATACTGAGATAAGTATCTTGGTTTGCTGCTCCAAAGGTGAGGGTTAAACCAAAGCGATCGCTAAAGGATAATTTTTCTTGTACCGTATCCCAATTATGAATTTCATCTGCATCTTTTGGCCGGGGTCGATCCTCGAAATATTCCCTAATTAAATGTCGTCTATTAGAAGTGGCATAAACCACTACATTTTTAGGTTTTGCTGTTACATTTCCTTCTAAAACAACTTTAAGAGATTTAAACGCTTCATTATCTTCTTCAAAGGATAAATCATCAACAAAAACAATAAACTTTTGAGAACTATCTCTCAATTTATCTACAATTATTGGCAAGTAAGATAACTGAGACTTATTCACCTCAACCAATCTTAAACCTCTGGTATAATATTCATTTAATAACCCTTTAACCAATGAAGATTTACCTGTTCCTCGGCTTCCATATAACAAAATATTAAGGGCATTATAACCCGATAATAAAATTTCTGTATTCTTAATCAAGGTTTCTTTTTGACTTTCATAACCGACAATTTCAGTTAAAGTTATCGGATCGGGTTGACCAATACCCATTAATTGATTATCAAGCCATTTCAAAGCTTTATATTTAGCAAAAATTCCTGTTCCATATTGACGATAATGATTCCCTAATTCTTCTAAACAATTTTCCCAATTATCTTGTTGATGGAGAAAAATATGATTTTGCTTTTTATTTTTAAACTCTCCAATAAAAGGAGAAAAAGGAATATTAACAGCTTCTTCTACCCATTTACTAATAGTTTCAACAGAAAGCTTATATAAAATATTTATAATTTTTAAATCGTGTTTAGCTGCCTCAATTAAAGCTTGAGGTAACTCTTGTAAAGAAAGGTGTTGAACCTGCTGACTAAAAGGATTATCATCAACTAAAATTCTTTGAACTAAATAATCTTGCCAACTAATCCCTTGAAAGGCTAACATTTTAAACCAATGACTATAAGCTTTTAAACAATTAATATCAATAGTTTCTTGATCTCGTAAATAAATGGAATCCAAAATTTTTAGAAATGCTATTCCAATTTCGTCTTCAAAAATAGATTGATATAATAATAAAGACGCAATTTCTTGATGAATAATATGATAATAGTTTACGCTTTGATTCATAGATTTGAAAATGGTTAAAAGTCTGACTAAATATGTCTTAGGTGCCACACTCGCCAAAGAGAATGCTTGTGCAGGCCTTCAGTTGTAATCAATCTCTCCCTTAGGGAAATAGGGGCCTGTAAAACAAGAATTCCCTGATTTTGCCCTAGAAGAAACTAAAGAGTTTGAATTTGTCCTCTTCCTTAGTATAATGAGAAGATTAAGAAAAATTAAATTTTTTCCTCCACACTGCTATTTAATAAGGAGATACCACCGCGAATGCAGCAACCAATGACTGTAATTAGGCCAGAACCCAAAGTTGTTGACCTTCCCTTTAGCTTACAAGATGTAAAAGCAGCAATTCCCCCCCATTGTTTTGAATCTTCTGTAATTAAGTCCCTTTCTTATTTTGTCTGGGATGTGTTTGTTGTCTCTGTCTTGTATGCGATCGCTCACTATTTAGATTCTTGGTTTTTTTGGCCTATCTTTTGGCTGATGCAAGGGACAATGTTTTGGGCTTTATTTGTGGTCGGCCATGATTGTGGTCATGGATCATTTTCTCGCTACAAATGGTTAAATAATCTCATTGGCCATCTCTCTCATACCCCCATTTTAGTTCCTTTTCATGGTTGGCGAATTAGTCATCGCACCCATCATAAAAATACAGGTAATATTGATACGGATGAAAGTTGGTATCCTATTGTCGAATCTAAATATAATCAGATGGGATGGTTAGAAAAATTTGCCCGTTTTAAACTGGTTTTGTTCCTCTATCCTATTTATTTATTTAAGCGTTCCCCAGGTCGAAAAGGGAGTCATTTTGATCCTAATAGTGATCTGTTTCGTCCCTCTGAAAAATGGGATGTTCTCACCAGTACCATTTGCTGGAGTTTAATGGTGGGTTTATTAGGTTTTCTAACCTATCAATGGGGCTTTATTTGGCTACTTAAATATTATTTAGGTCCCTATGTTGTCTTCGTGATGTGGTTAGATTTAGTCACCTTTTTACATCATACCGATCCTGACATTCCTTGGTATCGTGGTAAGGATTGGTACTTCTTAAAAGGAGCTTTATCTACTGTTGATGTTGATTATGGGTTTATCAATAGCATCCATCATGATATTGGTACTCATGTTGCCCATCATATCTTTTTAACCATGCCTCACTACCACTTAAAAGAGGCAACAGAAGCCATTAAACCAGTGTTAGGAGATTATTATCGTAAGTCAGATTATTCTGTTTTAGAAGCCTTTATTCGGGGCTATAAAAATTGTCATGTGGTTTCCGATGAAGGTGGCAAAGTTTACTATGAACCCCGTGATTTGTAATAATTCAAAACTAAATAGGTAATGGTTGTTAATTTATTTCTTCACCATTAGACTTGACAAAAAAGATTATCAGTCAATCAGAATGTAGAATTTATAATTCGCGCATTCTGATTGACTTACTTGCTTCCTGATGAAATATAAACCTTTTCTGACCAACGCTGACGATAAATTTCATACAGGTTGATGGCAGCCGCTACTGAAGCATTTAAACTAGGGGTTTTACCTTCCAAGGGAATAGACACCAACTCATCGCAACAACGTTGTGTTAGTAAACTTAAACCACTGCCTTCAGAGCCAATTACTAAACCGATGGCACCCCGAAAGTTAAAATCGTTTAATCTCTTCCCTCCTTCTGCAACAGTTCCATAGATCCAAAACCCCTCTGTTTTGAGAGTTTCTAAGGCACGACTTAAATTAACCACCCTCGCGACTGGAAAGGATTCTAAGGCCCCGGCCGCCACTTTGGTAACGGCAGAGGTTACACCGGCTGCCCGTCGTTGAGGTATGATCAAACCCTGACATCCCATCGCTTCTGCTGTACGAATTATTGCCCCTAAGTTGTGGGGATCAGCAATACCATCGGCGATAACAATTACTGGTTCATCGCTTTTTGTCTTAGCTTGAGCAATTAAGTCTTTGAGTTCATGATAAGTATAAGGGGCAACCTGTGCCGCTATCCCTTGATGGTTAGCCCCGTTAGTGATCTGAGATAGTCTTTGCAAGGACACTTCATCAATGACAGTTCCTTTGGCTTTGGAGTCTTGGATTAAGTTATGAAAACGGGGATCGTAATGAAGTCGGTTGGTGATCCAGATACGGTTGAGTTGACGCTCGTTTTCTAGGGCCGCTAAAACGGAATGACGACCATAAATTAGATCATCGTCGCTGGCCTTGGAGTCAGGCGATCCCTTGGGTTGGGGACGGGAGGAGGTGATAATTTTCTTCTCTGAAAACTTGGTTTTCCCTGACTGACGGCCACCAGGTCTAGGAATCGGTTTATTAGACATAATCATTTCAATAATAGGGTTTAGGCAATCAGGGCTTCAAGAAGTTCGTTTAAGCGGTTCGGATCGTGCAAGTATAAGTAACCAATTAGTGTTTCAAGGCTGGTTGCTTGCTGATATATGGCTGGCTTGAGACGACGAGGACAGGTGGTCACAGAATTTCTTCCCCGTCTGACCAGATCTTTTTCTGCCTCTGTGAGATAGGGGGTTATTTTCTGCAACGCTTTTGCTTGGCTTTCTGCCCTCACTTGAGCTACCACTTGATTATGATAGTCTGCAATTTTGCGCGGAGGCAATAGGTAAGCTGTCCTCACATACAGTTCATAAACAGCATCACCAATGTAGGCTAAAAAAGCGGGAGACAAACGGCCAATGGTAGCATAGTCTTTGCTTTCCATTAGTAACTGAAAACTAACCCCAGGACGAAGCTGATTCATCTGAGGTAATGACGAGAACTGATGAGAATCAATTTTGCCTTGACATACATCTTAGTTATTTTTTCTTGTTCTTGAGATTGGCGATCGCATCTTCGAGGGTGTTTTGTAGGGACAAGAATTTCTCCAAGCGGACCAACTTAACGGTTTGAGTGACTCTTGGGTTGGTGACAACTTGTAAGCTACCGTTATCGGTTTGGGCTTTTTTGACTAACTGAACTAATGCCCCTAAACCTGAACTATCAATAAAGTCAATTTGAGAGAGGACTAGAATAATATCGGAAGGCCCCTCATCAATATGTTGCCCTACAACTTTGCGCAACACGGGTTCAGAAAAGGCATCTAGTAAGCCAGTTAATCGGAATATTTGGTAGTTACCTACAACTTCGCGAGTTCCCCTTAAACTCACGGTTAGGTTTAATTGCTCAGGAATGGCTTCCTCCTTTTTTTTATTTATCTGAGTTGGTCAAAACTGCATTATAACCCGTGTTCTTCCCTAATGCGCCTCTGAAATTCAAAAATAATCCTTAAACTTTCTTCTTGAGGCTTATTTTGCCAAGGCCAGTAATCCTTTGGGTGGGTTAATTTCTATTCGATTATTGTCTATATCTACCACCGGGACAATGTCATATACAAAAGGGATTAATACTTTTTTTCCCTTTTCTTCTCCTTGAATATTAGCTATTAATTTAATTTCTAATAAATCATGACCTGCAGTAAATAGATCGATCACGACTCCGATGAATTCTCCTGTTTTTTGATCATAAACTTCTAGGTTTATTAATTGGGAAACATGATATTCTTCTGATTCTAGTTGAGGTTTTTGGTCATCAATAACTAAAAGTTTATGTCCTCGTAAACTTTCTGCTTGATTTCTATTTTCTATACCTTTTAAACGAACAATATAGAGGTTTTTTCCTGTAACCGATTTGCCACTAATTAATTCAATAGGTTGGGGTTCTGATTGTTCAGAAGTTTGTAACCATCTTTGTCCTGGTATTTCAAATCTTTCTGGAAAATCTGTGCTTGATAAAACTTTTAGTTCTCCTTTTAATCCTCTTGGTGCCACAATTGTTCCAATTTCTAACCAATTCTTTATGGTTGTTTCCATGATGCTACTCACCCTAACTTGATCACCGTCTAGTAATTTAATTATAATCGGTTTCTTATTCTATGTTAAAATAGAACAGAAGTTGGTTTAATTGAGTGTATCTAAATCAATGATAATCTGGCAAGCAGATTTTTATAAATATTTACCAGAAAGTTCTTCTTGGCAACTAATCATTTGTGATAGTGATGGAACCATGATTAAGGAAGCAACTTGTCTACAAGCAGAGGTAAATCATCAATGGTTAAAACTCCAGTTAGAAGAAATAATTAAAGACTCTTCTCCTGATATTATCAAGGTTTTTCGGCCTCAATGTCTTAACTTATTTGAATTGGCAACAAAGACATTAAAGATTGACATTCAAGCGACGAGACGAACCCCTGAACTTAAAAATATTTTAATCAAAAAAGATCCAAATACTATCAAAATAGAACAACTTCCTCCACAACCTTTACCTGAGAATTTATGGGGAGATAAGTGGCTTTTTGCTTCATTTAAAGCAGGGGATCTAGTTGATTATTTTAGCGATCGCCCAATTCCGATTAAAGACTTTCCTGAAGATTTAAAACCCATTAATTTAGATATTTCATCTGCTGTTAATATTCCGGGGGTAGTCATTTATGGTGGCAGAAATTCTCTTTATTTAGTTCGGTGGTTGGCTGAAAATAAACCCATCTCTTTAAATTATATTCCCACAGAAGTTGGCAATTCTGGCGGATTAATTTTAGAATCGGGTTTAGTTGATCGTTGGGTTTTATTAACCTTTGAAGATCAAGAAATGGCTAAATCTGCTCAGAAATATGAAGAGCAAAAAGAATTTAGTCAGGGACTTCATTTTTTACTCGTACAACCAGATGATTCAGGAATGACTCATACAGGTATTTGGTTACTAAAAAAAGAAACTATTTAAGTAAATAATTATGAATAAAATTGAGCAAATTTTATTAGAACCTAATAAATTGTGGAACAAAATAACAGAGAGAACTGAATATGCCTTAAGCTCTGAAGCTCTAAAACCTATTCCAACTAAATACGAATTGATAAAAGATGAAGAAATAAATTTTTTAGTAAGAATAGTTACTAATCTTAATCGTAAAGATAATGCTAAAAAACAACAAAAAAAATTAGGTAAAGATTTTAATCCTTTTTTACCTTATGAAAAAGATTTATTTGTAGCTGATATTTCAGATACTCATCTATGTTTATTAAATAAATTTAATGTTGTTGATCACCATCTATTGATTATTACTCGTGATTTTGAAGAACAAGAAACCTTGCTAAATCTAAATGACTTTGCTGCTTTGTGGGCTTGTTTATTACAAATAAATGGCTTAGGATTTTATAATAATGGTAAAATTGCTGGAGCAAGTCAAAGACATAAACATCTTCAATTAGTTCCTTTTCCTCTCCTTCCAGAAATAAGTAAAACTCCCGTTGATCATATTATCAAAAAAGTAAACTATAAAAATAATATAGGTAAGCTTTCTTGTTTTAATTTTTCTCATGGTGTTTCTCAGCTAAACATACAAGATAATCAAAATATTTCAGAAGTTGCTCAACTAATTTTAGACACTTATTATCATTTACTAAATAACTTAAAACTTTATGTTAAAGGACAAGAAAAACCAAAACCTTATAATCTTTTAGTTACTAGAGAATGGATAATGATCATTCCTCGATCGAATTCTAAATATGAATCAATTTCTATTAACTCATTGGGTTTTGCTGGTGCATTATTGGTCAAAAATGAAAAACAACTAAATCTATTAAAAGAAGTAAAACCCTTAAACATTCTACAACAAGTCGCTCAATAAATAAGTTATGCTCCAAGAATTTTTGATTAATTAATAATAGTCAATCAAAAAAATGTTAATAATGAGTTCTTTATTTTTAATGTTTTTATGACCGAAAAAAAGGGTTTCTCTCCTCCCTCTCAAGTTGGAGGTAATTCTAGATTCTAAATTCGCGCATTCTGATTGACTTTTACCAAGCCATTTTGAACTTAATTAAGCACCATTAATTCAGCATTATTACAAAATACTTAAAATACTATCCATTGATACCGAAGACCCTAAAGCGAGGTTGTATCATGGAGTTATAGGGAACTTGGAGATAAATTTTTGCGTCTTCAGTGCTTAGTTTAAAATTTTATGTTACAATTTGTAACGTAAACGGAACCAAGACTAAAACAATGGGAAAAATAGGCTTATAGACGAAAATCGCACTTATCCTGAGAAACAAGAGGTTATTTTATTAAATTTTTGGGAGTTAAACCCATGCAAAACTCATTAACAATCTTAAAGTATTTTTTAATCATTTTAGACTTTGTAGAATTTTTGGCTACACCCTTTGGACTAAGTGCGATGATTGTTTTGTTACTATGGAGTCGCTTTATCTTGGTGAGTTAGGTGAGTTAACTGTCTAACAATCACTTTTCATTAGTATTTCAGGATGTAGGTAAGGTTTTTGATTATCGATGAATCACAGCCTAAATGGTTTGTCTAAGTTGTTGCGCATCTCAATACAAGTTATCAACAGTTAGGGAGATAGCAGGGATCTGGATAAATATAAACATTACTGCTTGTGTAAAGCGGGTAAAGAGAGAGTTACAGTGAGGGAGTGATAACATATAAGCAAAAAAACTTATAGGACATGAGGAGTAATGGCAAACCCCACACATTCAAAAAGAGGACTTGGTATCTGGTTTGAGCGATTAATCGCAGCAATTCTTTTAGGGGGTCAAGTTTTCTTTCATCTTCTCAAAACTAGAATTCACCGACGAAACACCCTAGAACAAATGAGTGTTGTCGGTCCAGAATCATTGACTATCGCCTTAATTACAGCCGGTTTTGTGGGGATGGTGTTTACCATTCAAGTCGCTAGAGAATTTATTAGTTTTGGGGCAGCTTCAACTGTGGGAGGGGTTCTAGCCTTAGCCTTAACCAGAGAATTAGCCCCTGTTTTAACAGCCGTTGTCGTCGCAGGGAGAGTCGGCTCAGCCTTTGCTGCTGAAATCGGCACCATGAGAGTCACAGAACAAATTGATGCTCTTTATATGCTTAAAACAGATCCCATTGATTATCTGGTAGTGCCTAGGGTGTTAGCTTGTTGTTTGATGTTACCTGTGTTGAACATTTTATCCTTAATCACAGGAATGACTGGAGGATTATTAATTGCCAATGGATTGTATGAGATTTCTCCCCACGTTTTCTTAACCTCAGTGCGTAGTTTTTTGGAATTGTGGGATTTAGTAACTTCTATGATCAAGTCCATCGCTTTTGGAGGGTTAATTGCGGTTATTGGTTGTAGTTGGGGTTTAACCACCAGTGGTGGTGCAAAAGGAGTGGGACAGTCTACGACAACGGCAGTGGTAACTTCATTATTAGCGGTTTTTGTGATTAATTTCTTTTTGTCTTGGGTTATGTTTCAAGGAACGGGTTCAACATCTCTTTAAAAAAGTTAGAAGTTCCTAGGGGCTTAGTATTATTAAGTCCCTACAGAAGTTATTTTTATGTCAAGAATGAATTGTTTTAACCTGAGTTCGATATAGGGCAATTTGGAGACAACTTACTAAAATCAGCAGTCTCAAACCCTCATTGTCTCCTTTAAAAAAGAATAACCCCGAACTCCGAACTCCTAACATCGAAGATTTATTTTTTTCGATTCCGAGTAAAGAAACCTATTCCACCCAAAGTAACTAAACCAATAAACCTGAGTTCGATGTAAGCAGGAGCCATAAATTCCTAAAAAATTAAGGATAATCTTGAGAAAAATAAACACAGGAA
>JASJEA010000204.1 GCA_030064935.1 Crocosphaera sp.
AGAGAAAGAAGTTTAGTTAACTGTCGTTTCATGTTTGTGATTTTTGACTATTATATTAATATTTTAGCATAATAAGTCCTGTAGAACCCTTTCCACTACCCAAGACATAATACCTTCATCATCTTTCCTTCTAACTAACCAACGATTAGGAACTGAGGGAAATTTTACATCATTCATCTCCTTGGTTAAAGCATCTGGTAATGTCCAATGAAGATGGATGCCACCTTTTAAAAAGAGATTTTTATTCTGAAATGCTTGGCTGACTATTAACTCACTAAGATTAGCTATATCAGGATTAATATCTCGCTTATTATTAAAATAAGGCAAACGTCTAAACTCGGCAAACGCTTCGGCCATACTACTCCCAAACTGAAGATGTAACCCATCAATTTTGATAGGAACTAAAACAATATTACTCATCTTTATTAAGACTACTATGCAAACAGCTTAATGCTGAGAGTAATTGTATCAGACAAGTAGATTCAGTAGAGCACCAGGACAATCGCATTTAATTTTTGTTAACTTACATTGAGAATCAAGCCAGATTATTAGTTGCTCTTAATCAAGTTAGCTTACCGCCGAGATGCGCTCACACTTGAACTTAGCCATGTTGCTCTACTAATTTCTTTTCCCAGAATAATGCTTTGCCCATTTTGGGATTTAGCTCATAGCCACTAAATCCAAATGTCTTGTATGCTAATTGAGCAATATGGTTTCCTTCAAGCACTTCTAGAGTCAGTTTACAGCAGCCCAAATCGTATGCGATTTCCTCTGCTTTGTCTAAAAGAAGTTTAGACAAGCCTCGTCTGCGATAGGGTAAAGCCACAATTAGATCATGGATATTTAGTAATGGCTTGCAAGCAAATGTAGAAAATCCTTCTAAGCAAACAACAAGACCTGCTGGTTGAGAATCAACAAATGCCAGAATGACATGAGCAGATTTTCTCTTTGCAAGCTCTATTGGCAGATTGGATTTAACCTCATCGGGGAGACCTTTACAACCTCCCATTGGATCAAGTGCATATTGCTCCATTAACTCGATCACAGCTTCTGCATGAGTAGATAAACCAAGGTCTGCTTTTATAATGTCAATCATACTCTTTGATTCCTTGTAATTCAACATCAAGATGAGCAGCTATAGTGAGATACGCCACCAGCATCAAAAAACGCTTTAGGTTTTAGACGATAGTATTTATCTTCTATTTCCTGTGATTGCTCATCATAGGGATGGCTAAGCACTTCTTGCAACTCTTTGACTAAGGTGTACTCACCTTGCATGGCTTGTTGGTAGGCCCGAACAATCAACCACTCTCGCCATGTATATTTTGGGTTAGTCTGTTTCATATTTTTTGATATCTCAGCCAGATTTCCGTGGTTAATCACGAGGTCGCGCCAGCTTTGTAGCCAAGATTGCCATTGTTCATCGAGTTGTTGTGAAGTTTTAACATAGAAGCTCTTTTTCAATGGTTCCACATCGTCTGGTATCTGGGATAATTCGCGGAAGAAAATGGTGTAATCTACCTCTGAGTCGGTCATTAACTGCATTAGTTTCTCAAATAACGTTGGGTGATATTCAGCCAAGCCAAGTTTGGCCGCCCACATTTTTTGCATTTGTTCTTCCATTGCCAGGTCAAAGTCACGGCCTACTTGATCGAACTGTTCTAAAGCTTTAGCATCTTCTGCAAGTAGCGGTCTGACAGCTTTCCAAAACATATAATAATTCGCTTTTGCTGCCATTGGCTGATTGAAGAATGAAAAGTGTTTGCCGCCACCAGTCCAAGGTTGAAACCAAGGGTCAAAATTTTCACAAAACCCAAATGGTCCATAGTCGAGGGTAAAACCACCAGCGGCGCAGTTGTCGCTGTTAAAATTACCCTGGCAATAACCAACACGTAGCCAATTAGCCACCAGTGAAGTGAGACGTTGGCGAAATTGCTTAGCCAACTCAACCAATTGAGCGGCAAAACCAAGGTTTTGATTAATGTTGCTTTTGTATTCTCGCTCAATTAAATGGGACACTATCATGCTCAACTCTTCTAATGCTCTTGGATGAGCATTACTGCTAACGCGGCGGGCAAATAATTCTAGCTGACCAACGCGCACAAAGGATGGTGCGACGCGAGTTGAAATAGCTACAGGATTGTCTACCAAAATATCAGGTTCAATGGAGTAAGAGTCTTGAGAATACCAAGGCCGTTTAACAGTCTCAGATTTAGAAACATAGAGTGTTAAAGAACGCGATGTTGGAACCCCTAAGGCCTGCATATATTCTTGCGCTAGAAACTCACGCACACTTGAACGTAGCACTGCGCGCCCTTCGGCACCACGGCAATAAGGCGTTGGTCCGCCACCTTTCAATTGCATTTCCCAGCGCTGGCCATTGATTATTCCTTCAAATACAGATATGGCCCGACCATCGCCATAACCATTACCTGTACCGAATGGACAATTTTGGATATATTCAGTGCCATAAATCGACAGTGCATAACCTGTCGCCCAGCCAACCGGACGCATAGGCTCACGGGCAGCAGAGATATCACCAGAAAATACACGGCTAAATTGTTCATTAAACGCCAGATCGTCACTCAACCCAAGTTCTTTAAACAATGTGCTGCTATGGGTTACATATTCTGGTTCTGCAAGGGGCGTAGGTGTCACAGGTACGAAATGACCGGAGAAAACCTGGCGGGCATGGTGATCATCACCATCAACCGTGGCGTCAGGGTCGGCATTTAAAGTATCCATCAGAGAATAATCCGCCAGTCGGACAAATTCATCGAAGGTAGT
Organism: Crocosphaera sp.; assembly: GCA_030064935.1. Taxonomy (GTDB): domain Bacteria; phylum Cyanobacteriota; class Cyanobacteriia; order Cyanobacteriales; family Microcystaceae; genus Crocosphaera. The sequence goes on from JASJEA010000204.1 coordinate 2,788, forward strand.
CACACAGGGGTCAGCAGATGGTTTAGATTGATAAGACATTGATAACTATATAGTAGTTGGGTATTATTATTTATTTTTTACACTAAAACGAGCTTGATTTGCGCAGTCTCCCACTAGCTACATAACATAGAATAGGGGGGTTATCAGGGTAATCGTAGGGTTTGAAAATAGGATTCCAAAAAGCGATCGCTTTACGGGTAAACAGATCAAAGTCGTTATCACAATACTCAGACTCTAAGATAAAACCATACTTTTCTTGCCAAATATTACTTATGGTATCAAAATCTATCACTTTTTTTTCTACTACAAAAACTATTTTAGGGAATTCTGTTCTCTCAAGTGAATTCTCTTCAAAATTAAAATCTAATGGTTTTCCATCTATGCTTATTTCTTTGATTAACTCTCCACCTTTTTTAAAAAGGTTGGGGTAAGAGCATTTTTTAAGCTGCTCTTTTCTATTTTCTTCTGATTGCTCTACCATTTTATACTCCAATTAAGTACCTGACACTTTCTTTGTTTCAAAAAAAGTATTTTTTGCTTCTTTAAGCTAACACTTTAAACCTTAATAAGTCAACTTTTTGGCTGTTTTTTTATATTTAATTAATTCTATTAGCCACAAATAATTCTAATTGATAACTTATCATGATTAATAACCTTTTAAACCCCCTCTAACATGGGAAAATAAAAAATATTAACCCTATTAGTCAAAAAAGGCTGGATAGACAAAAGCAAATGGGTTAGAAACCGTTTCATAATCTTGCTCAATTATCAATGTAAGTTAACAAAAATTAAGTGCGATTGTCCTGCACATACACCCTATTAGGGACATAATATTATTATGTCCTAATGGGTTCTTGCTTCTGACATATTATTACCGATTACTATCACTTTTAGATATTAATTTAATTAGTCTTTTGTGACGACTTCAACAGGAATTAAAAGCGGTTTAGCCTCTCTTGGTACAATGTTAAAAGAAACTCGACTCATTCCTGAAGCACAACATAAAGGATCACTCTCATTATAACGTTTATATTCTACAAATAAATTAGAAGAATCGGTTAATAAAATGCGAGCAATATCCCCATCTGTACGAGAGTTCATAGATTGGGGTGATAAGGTCCCTGCAAATTGTTCTCCAACAAATACAAATGCTTGATAACCCAAAGGTCGACACATTCCATCCACTCCACTCATAGCAGTTATTACTATTGTTTCATTATAGGTTTGTATTGGTCCGAATAATTCCCAACCTGCTTTAATAATAGACCTTTCTTGGGGAGTTTTTGCTTCTCTTAATTGGTCTTGACAGCGATCAACACTGGGAACATCTGCGTCTATTTTGGGTGCATTGGGAATCATTTTATCAATATTATTCCAATTTTTTAGTTCCTTATCTAACCATATTTTTTCTCTCTCTTTTATAGGAGTTTTACTGATAATTTCAATTAATGACCATTGAATACTACTACTATCTGCGGGGGTATTCAATTTTTTTTTTTGAGAAATTCTTAACTGATAAAGATATCCAGGTTCATAGTTAAAACCTTCGATGGATTCATAAAAGAAAGTCCATTCATCTTCTAAATTTTCTTTGATTTGCAAACATTTTCTGGGAGCAACCCCAACGCAATCTACTGTCTTGGGAGCAATATAAACTGTTTTATCAACGGTTGGGGTATTATCATTGGTTATGCTTTTAAAGGTCATAATTCCCATTTCTTTTTGCTTAATATAACCGATTTGTAACTGGCCTTGAGCATTAATTGTATAAATTTTTGACCCCTCTAGTGCTCCGAGAAATAATATTTCTTGATTCATGATTTCTTCAGGACAAGCTCTGCGAGTTGCTGCAATTAAACCAACTTTCATGGCATTTTCTTGTGCAGCGTATCCGGCTGTATAACGGTTACAACTACCACTCCCTGAAACTCGTTCTTTTTCAAACTTAATGGTGGAAATTTCTTTACTCAAAGGTTCATTTTCAGTCCATGATACTAACTGCCATTCTGTTCCAACTAAAGGGTTTTTGGTTGTATTTTCTGCTTCATTTTCAGTTGCATTTGCAGGAGTTTCATTGGCGATAGCTTGATTTAATTGAATTAATAAACCCCCTGTAACAGATAGTAAAAGAATTGCGCTTATAATTTTATTGTTCTTGAAGTTAGTTCCCATTTTCCTAATCCATAATTAATATTTCAAATATTCCTTATTTTAGCAAATTTTACTAACTAAAATCTTTTGTACTTAAAAAATCTTTAACCACTGTTTTAACTGCTTTTTTTTCATTATCAACAAGATAGTTAAGTTCTCGCATTTCTTGAGAAGATATTTGTCCAGATAGTTGTTCAAGAATAGTTTGTATTTCAGGATATTGCTTCAACGTTTCTTGATTAAAAACAGGAACCGCTTCGTAGGGAGGAAAATAGTTTTTATCATCTTCTAACATAAATAAATCAAGAAAAGAAATCAACCCATCGGTTGAATTTCCCGCCACTAAGTCAACATTTTTTTCAGCTAAAGCACGATACATTAACCCTGAGTCCATTATTTTTGGTTGACTCGAAAACTTTAAATTATAAGTCTTAGAAAGCCCAGGATAACCGTCTTCTCTAGCTAAAAATTCATGATTAAATCCGGCTTGCCATTGGGGGGTATATTCGGCTACTTCTGATATTGTTTTTAGGTTATATTTTTTGGCATCTTCACCACGAATTAAAATCGCATAAGTATTTTCAAAACCTAAAGATGGCATCACTTCTAACTGGAATTGATTATTATAAGCATCTTTAACTTTTTCATAAACCAGTTGAGGGTTATTAATGGGTTTTTGTTCTAAAATAGCGGTAAATGCTGTTCCAGTATATTCTACATAACCATCAATTTCTCCTGCTTTAACTGCTTCATGACAGATAAATGTTCCTCCTAAATTAAAGCGACGATCTACTTTTAAGTCAGTATTATTTTCAATTTTCTGAGCTACTATTTCTCCTAAAATAATTTGTTCTGTAAAATTTTTAGATCCTACAATTAGGTCTCCAGTTGATTGATTAATAATACCCAAAACAGTTAAAAGTAATAAAGCCAAAATAATAAAAAAGGTGGCTATTTTAATTCCATTGCTTTCATTTTTTTGATGAGTTTCTGTCAAAGAATTTTCTAACCAACCGAGTCCCCAGTCAGCTAATAAAGCGATAATTGCTGAGGGAATAGCACCTGCTAAAATAATTTGATTATCAACAGTAGAAATTCCTCTAAAAATAAATACCCCTAAACCTCCTCCTCCTATGGCAGCAGCAATTGTGGCAATACCAACACAGATTACAGAAGCTACTCTTACCCCCGCTAAGATTACTTTTAACGCCAGAGGAAGTTCAATTAAAAATAGAATTTGTAAGGTGTTTAAACCTAATGATTTTCCTGCTTCTTTTAATCCTCTACTAATTTGCTTCATAGCAACATAAGTATTTTTAATTATAGGTAAAAGAGCATAGAGAATTAAAGCAAAAATAGCTGGCCTTTTACCAATTCCTCCAAAAAAGGGAACCGTGATCAAAAAACCAAAAAGAGCCAGACTAGGAATTGTTTGAACTCCATTGGTAACTAACAAAATAGGATTGGCTAATTTTGGATAGCGACTCATTAAAATTCCCAAAGGAATACCAATAGCAGTGGCAACTGTCATGGCAATTAAAACTAAAAATAAGTGTTCTCCTGTTCTTGTCAGTATTTCTGATATTGAAGGTAGGGAGAGCAAAATATTCATAATAATGTTCCTAATAACTTCTTTCTTTAGTAACTGTTAACAATTACTATTAAGCTTTCAAACAACATAATGTTCTTTCTTTGCTACTATAACATAACCATCCTGCTCTTAACGAAGTCAGAAGTCAGAAGTGGTTTTTGAGACGAGGATTGCGGTGCGGATTCCCAATCGCCAAGGGAACGCGCACCAAGACATAAGCCTCACCTCAAAAACGTTTCACTTTAAATTAAAAAGCCCGGTTTTAGAACCTATTATCTCGATAACAGATAAACTCTTTCTGTTACTTTTCCTGAGATGAAAAATGTTGAAAACCTTCCTTTAAACTTAATTCTTTTTCTTGCTGATTTTCAGAGAATAAAGTGATAGATAAATTCCTGGTAATTTCACCAATAATTCTGGCTTCCTCTCCCAAAACTTTTATCAATTTAGTTGCAAATTTTTCTGATAAACATAACACTAATTCAAAATCTTCTCCTCCATATAAAACCCAATCGAGGGCTTGCGCTGGAGAGAAGTCCTGTGATAAGCTGGATATGCAAGGTAGGGGTGATAAATATATCTGTGCGCCAACCTTGCTTAGGGTGCAAATTTGGATAATGGCATCTGCTAAGCCATCACTACTATCCATCCCTGCTATTGATTCATCCTCAATATTGTTCCACAGATAGGGAAGCACGTCTAAACGAGGCAGAGGGTACTGATGAGCAGCAATCAGTCTCTTGGCTGTTTCTGTATCTACCTGGTTAGTTAATTCAGGATGCAGTAATAGCTCTAATCCTGCTCTTGACATACCATGATACCCTGTGACCATAATAACTTGCCCAGGGGCGGCTGTAGAACGTTTAATAACACGATTAGGGTTGACTTGACCTAACGCAGTAATACTTATGGTTGTGACTTGAGAACGACAAATATCTCCCCCAATAATGGGTGTTTGATATTGTGCCAATAATTTTCCCATCCCCTGGTACAAAAGTTCTACCCAATTAAGGGATAATTCCCCAGGCAAAGATAACCCGACTGTAATGCCCATAGGAGTGGCTCCCATAGCTGCTAAGTCCGATAAATTAGCAGCAACAGCGCGCCAGCCAACTGAGTCGGGAGGGGTAGTTTGCTGGCTAAAGTGCACCCTATCGACTAAAACATCAGTTGTGACGACTAACTTCTGGCTAGGATCAATAGATAGTACAGCAGCGTCATCGCCAATTATATCATGGGGACAAAAAGACTGTACTTTCTTCAATAGTCCTTGTTCCCCAATATCATTAATTTTCATCTTTTATTACGTAAAGAGGGGTTAAACAATTCACTAATACCCTCACCGATAAATGATAATCCAACCACCATTGAAGTCATAGCCATTCCAGGGAATAAAGTTGTCCACCAAATACCAGTTGACAAGTCAGGTAATGCCTCCTTAAGATCATGTCCCCATTCGGGAACTTCTACGGGTAATCCTAAGCCTAGAAACCCTAAACCCCCCAAGACTAAAATAGCATCAGCAGCGTTTAAAGTAAACACAACAGGAACACTTTGAATAACATTTAAAAATAAGTAACGAGATAAGATATGAGTTGGGGTAGCTCCCATTGCTTTTGCTGCTTCAATAAATAGCTCATTCTTAACACTGGTGGTATGATTACGGACAATACGATAATATTGAGGAATGTAGGCAATACTAACAGCAATAGCTACATTAAGAATACCTCTGCCTAAAATAAAAGCTAAAGTTACGGATAATAATAATCCTGGGATTGTATAAATAGTATCCATTAAAAATAAGATAATTTTATCAGTTTTTCCTCCTAAATGTCCACTAATTAAACCCAGAGGCACACCAATAATCATCGACAAAAAAGTTGCCAAAACAACAACTTTTAAAGCAGCTTGGGAACCTAAAAGCGTACGAGAAAATACATCATATCCTCTCACATTTGTTCCTAACCAGTGTCGTAAACTAGGAGACTCTCCAGGAATATTACTCAATAATTCTTTAGGATCTTGTAAGAAGCCGATTCCTTGTAATATGGGGGAAAATAGTGCTATAAATAACCAAAATAGAGTTATTAATATCCCTAAATACATGAATTTTTGAGCAAGAGTTAAACGGGATAACTTTCCTAAAGTGAATTTTGAGGCAATCATTATACTATTTATACTTAATCTATCAATAATAACATAGTCTTTTCGACTACAATAAGTAAGATAGTTATGTTACATTATTCACAAGTAAATGTAAACACTATCTATAGAGATAGTGTTAAGTGCTGCTTTGGAATGCGCAAATGTGGGAATTGAGAATTACTTAAACCCCAAGTTGGAGGCTTGAAACCAATTTTTTAGGTCACTTATTATGATAAGTTTGATGAAAAAAATGTATTTAAGTTCGCTCATTTTGTTATGGTATAAATAGTATCTTATTGTCAGAAAAGAGTATCTATGTCTTCAGAATTTATTGCTATCCTTACCACCACATCTAGACAAGAAGATGCAAAAGCGATCGCAAAAACTTTATTAGAAAGAAAATTAGCAGGTTGTATTCAAATTATTGGCCCTATCACCAGTCATTATTATTGGCAAGATGAGCTATGTCAAGATGAGGAATGGATATGTTTGATTAAGACTCATCAAAAAAACTATAAAACCATAGAAACGACTATTCAAGAGATTCATTCTTATGAGATTCCTGAAATTATCAGTTTACCTATTTTAGAAGGAAGTGATAGTTATCTGAGTTGGTTAAAGCAACACATCAATTAATATAGGGTTTCTCGCTCTCATGAGGAAGACTGATGTCTTCTTCCCAAACTCCCAAAGCTCAAAAATTTTGTACCTCACAAGTATGGGAAATGCTATACAATACCAAATCCACTTCAGAAAGTAGATAATCATATTAAGAAGGCAGGGGAAGCAGAGGGAGCAGAGGGAGCAGAGGGAGCAGAGGGAGCAGGGGGAGCAGGGGGAGCAGAGGAAGCAGAGGGAGCAGAGGGAGCAGGGGGAGCAGAGGAAGCAGAGGGAGCAGAGGGAGCAGAGGGAGAAAGAATATTACTCTACGATAATAAGCGAATCTGGTATAACAACTTCTTTTTTCTTTTAGTAGAGATTTTTAGGCTTTTAAATCCCGAACTTAAATCAGTAAAAAGCCCCATAAAAATACGGATTTTTGAAAAACCCAAAACTCACTGTATTTACCTAAATTATACAATTTGTCTACCTAAGTTTAGGGTTTTAAGAAGCAAGCGAACCTAACTTTAATTTTAATCATGAACAAGTTATTTTTGATTCTAAATTGTCAAACTTATATCCTTCTCTTAAATTCCTAAACTTAGGTGGACATTTTCATATTAATGAGGAAAACTAAAAATTAGTTCCTTAACTATAACTATTGAGCCAAACCTTAGCTGCTCATCTCAATTAACTAAATTTATTATTAGTTCATTATTAGTCTTCAAAACCGGAGTAGGTGATGATAGTTATTCAATCCTCATCAACCTCCCAAAACACCTAATAACTATTGGAAGATTCACACAATGCAAATTAAATGGAAAAAGTTAATGCTATCTCTATTCATTACCTTAATCACCGAAATCTTATTTAATTTTCTTGGTCTTGATGATTTAGCCGACTATGGCGAGTTTATCTCCCAAAAATCTTCTCTGATTGCATTAGGAACTTCGAGAAAATAAACTATTCATTCTCACAGGGCAATGAGAAGGCGGCCCCTAGTTTTTCAGATTCGCAGCATAGGGCTATCTCTTCCATTATTCTATGCTCATTGAAGATGTAAAGAATCAAGAAAAGCCAGAATAAGGATGTGCGAAACAATTTTGTGCAAAAAAAAATGCTTAGTAATTCAAAACACCTGTTTTTAAACAGGTGTTTTGAAAGACTTGTGTTTCTCTATAAGCGAGCGCTGTTTTTGAGTTAGCAACTTTTGTCTGGAGTTTAGATTAACTCCCCCAACTCATAACATAAAGTCTAGTCTAATCTGAGGGGCGATCGCTAATTTTCGGTGGGAGATTTAGGATAGACTATATTTGCCTTCTGTTTCTGGACTTTCCATTTTTGGTAGTCCCATACTGTAGTTAAGAACCCGACTTTTTAAATTGTAACTAATCTCCCCTTGTTGAAGAAGATTGCGGATAAAATGTTCTAAATCTGAGCCTATGCGACGTAAATTGTAATCGCTTAACTCTTCTCCACTGGACAATTCTACCAACTCATCAAACTTACGATAAACCTTTTGTAAAGCATCTTCATTCCAGATAAATTCATTATCAGGATCAACATCTAACGTGAGCATTTTATCACTTTCCACCAGTTCATTCTTTTGAACTTCAGCCGTATAGATACGAATATGACGAGTTGTAGATTTAACAAACATAGTAACTAGACACAAATAAAAGACTTATATCTTAGATGGTAATGGTTTCTTGAGTAGAGAGCAATTAAGGGATGCTGAATAATTGAGGGGAAAAGTTTTTCCCCTCAATAGTTTCATTACTTACTTCCGGCCTTAATACATTCTTCAACTAGAGGAAGTACAGCTTCAACATCTTTCCACCCCAAAATTTCTGTTACCTTTTTCTCAAGATTTTTGTAGGTACGGAAAAATTCAGCAATTTCGTCTAAACGGTGAGGAGCAATATCCTTCAGAGAGTTTACCCCAGCATAGCGAGGATCTTCTTCAGGAACACAGAGAACTTTCTCATCACGATCGCCCCCATCAATCATTTCTAACATCCCAATGGGACGTGCGGTAATGACACATCCAGGGAAAGTCGGCTGATCCATAATGACCATACCATCTAAGGGATCGCCATCATCGGCTAAGGTGTTAGGAACAAAGCCGTAATCATAGGGATATTGTACAGAAGCAAATAGTACCCGATCCAAAGCAAAGGCATTCATATCCTTGTCGAACTCGTATTTATTTTTGCTCCCTGCGGGAATTTCAATTAAAACATTGATTAAACCAGGCTTAGGTTGAGCAGGAATGAGTGATAAGTCCACAACTTTCTCCGAATGCTTACTAAATAAATGTTAGTGAGGAAAATAGCACTATCAAGTGCCTAAGCGTTCCTTCGCTGCTTATTTTACAATGAATGTTCCCCAAAACTTTGATAATGATCACATTCTCAGGGTGATCCTTTCTATTGAGGGTCGAAGCTAAAGAGAAGATAATGTCTACAGGATTCAAAAAGCGGGTGCATACAACAACAAGCGGTTATTTATTGTTTTTAGCGG
>JASJEA010000205.1 GCA_030064935.1 Crocosphaera sp.
GCAAAAAGCATAACTTATGTTAACATACCAGGATAGGCATATTTACAAGGTACGGTAAAGATTTCTATTCGGAGACACGACCTTTTGCCTGTAAGCAGTTATCTATATCGATCAGATTGCTTTTACTGAGGGATTGGTCAAGCAAAAGTCTTACGGTTCGGTGAGGACACCACCTTTCTCGGTAACGCCTTCATTAGGTGCAAAAAGAATCCCCAACTATAATCGGGAGATTTAGTTGGCGGAGTGTTCAAAAACAAGGTTGTAGCCCCTATTATCTCGATAAACAATGACATTATTTTGTTAAAGGTGGGCAATGCTCACCTTTGACAGTAACTTTTTTGCTGATTACCGAAAATTTGGGTTTAAAGCCCCGTCCTTTAGCGTAGCGGAGGACGGCTTCTTGATGCACTTCCTCCTCGACGGGAACCGCCAAGACCGGAGTGCATCGCTTTTTGTGGTGTGGTTGCCAAGAAAGATTTTGATGTGCTAAGATAGTTTGCGTAGTAGGTCGATAACGCAAGATGTTTAGTTTGGAATATAAGCTTAGAGGAAAAAAGCATCAATATCAAGCCATTGATGAGGCGATAAAAACGGTTCAATTTGTCCGTAATAAATGCCTCAGATATTGGGAAGATAACAAAGGTGTAGGTCAAAAGGATATCTATAAATATACAACTCAACTAAGAAATGAATATCCTTTTGTTAAAAGTTTAAACTCTACAGCTTGTCAACAAGCTTGCCAAAGAACCTGGACTGCAATACTTAAATTCTACAACAACTGTAAAAACAATATCCCTGGTAAAAAAGGTTATCCTAAATACTCTAAACGGACTCATTCTGTTGAGTTAAAAAAGTCAGGATGGAAACTAAATCGTGATACTAAGAGAATAACTTTCACTGACGGTAAAAACATAGGTGAGTTAAAACTAATTGGTAGTCGAGATTTATATTATTTTCAAGAATGGCAAATACAGCGAGTAAGAATAGTTAGACGTGAGTCGTGAATATTTTGTACAGTTATTGTTAAAGCTTGATGTTAGAGATATCACCCCACAATTAGAACCTGCTAAGAAATGTGTAGGTTTAGATATGGGTTTAAAATATCTGTATGCTGATAGTGACAACAATGTTGTAGAGCCTCCTAAGTATTATCGAAAAGCAGAAAAACGTCTTAACAAACTTAATAGAAGAAAGTCTAAAAAGTTTAGAAAAGGGCATAAGCAGTCTAATAACTATGTCAAGGCTAGAAAAAAGTACACCAAGGGACATTTAAAAGTAAGTAGGCAGCGAGAAGAGTTTGCTAAGAGACTAGCACTCCGTTTAATTCAGTCAAACGACTTGATAGCTTATGAAGATTTAAAAGTCAAGAACCTTGTGCGCAACAAGAAACTAGCTAAGAGTATTAATGATGCTGGTTGGTCACAACCCGCGAAAATGGATTGAGTATTTTGGTGTTAAATATGGACGTTTAACTATTGCTGTTAACCCTGCCTACACCAGTCAAGAATGCTTCAATTGTGGCAGACTAATTAAAAAATCTCTATCAGTTAGAACTCATGTTTGTTCTTGTGGATATATAGAAGATAGAGACAAAATGGCTGCATTAAATATACTCAAGAAAGCGCACCGCCCGCGCTGAGGTTTCCTCAGCGTATAGGACGGAGCAAGAAGCTACTGTAGGGCATACAGGAAGTTGGTCAGAAGACCTAAACGCTTGGGGAGATTCGACCTCTATGTTGGTTGGTAGCAATACCTGTCAAGACAAGTTGAGTCAGTGAACCAAGAATCCACTCGCCTAAAGGGCAGTGGAGTGTCAAAACAGAATTAAGATGAAGTAGCAAATTTTAGGGGAATAATAGGCACATCGTTATCAACTTCAATCCACACTCTAGCCCCCCCTGAAATGGATTTATGAGGAGAATATGTCAATTTACACGGTCCATTAATCTTGACCTCGTCACAGTAAGTAACTCGATTACATCCTTGACGAACCATAATCACAGGGTCTAAAGTGTCTTTATTTATATTGGCTCTGATGCGATCGCTGTTTACATGAATTCTGGTTGGCACTTTTTGAGGACGCTTGCGCCAGGTTCCTTGAGGCCCTCTACTTCCAGGAATAATCTTCGGTATGCCTTTGTATAAAGGAATTTTCCAGAATCGTCCTTCTTTAAAGGCTCCTTCAATCCTCCTCTCCGCTAACAGTTGGCGTACTCGTTGGGGACATATTTTGAGAAGAGATGCAGCTTTTACTGTGCCCACATATTCTATCTTATTTTCCATCCTATTACCCTAGCACTAGAGTTTTTTCTTAGTTTAGCAGACTTTTGGAGATGTATTAGAGGTGAGAGAATGATAGGCAATCACAAATATGATTATTTTAGATATAAGTTAAATATCAATACGCCAAACTTTACAAGCAATATTTGCCATTTCTGTTTGTCTTTGTGCAATATTTTCTGGATTCCAATCGGAATACTCTAATATTCTTTTATTTATTTCTAATTGTGATGTTTCAAAACATTTAGTACATTTTTCTTTAAATAACTCTTGACTGTGATCATCATTGGTTGCGATATCTAACAATGTCATATTTCCTAATCGATCAATATATGTTTCAATTTCAATATTTTCTGGATTAGAAAAGTTTTGTAAAAATGCTTTTTTCCACTCATCTCTAGGTTTTTGAGGCAATATATGTTCCAAATTGATTTGTGCTTCATTGGCATTGGTCACTAATTCTCGATTATCTATATAGTAATTATTGATTTCTCTTAATATATAACGAGCTAATCTTGCTTTTCTTTTATTGAAAGATTTTTGTGTAAAATAATATTTAAAGTCTTGATCATTAATGTAAAACTTATATAAGTGCTTTTTAAATATAGGTATAGTGCTTTGGGGATTATTATTTCTTATGTATTTCGCTGTATCACTATAAACTTCATCTAATTTAGAAGGTCTATTGCCGCAAATTACAGTATATCGAAATAATAAAATAACTAACTTTTTCAAAAATTTTTTAAACAAATTAGGTGTCAATTTTTCATAAGCAGCTAATAACAGGGAATAGCAATTAGTTATATCAAATAATTTTAGTAATTGAAGATTATTTTTAACATCTGAACCATAAGGATTCCACAAAGAATTTTGAGGATCATCAAAAGCCGCATATATTTCAGAAGACATTCTTAGCTGTCTTACAAAATGAACAATATCCTGTGGATTTTTAAATCTATTAGTAATAGTTTTATATAATTCTTTTTCTCTTACTTTACCATAATGAGATAACCAATAATATCTCATAAATTTAGCTATTTCAAATCGACCAACAAGAACACTTATTTGTTGCCACTTAGTTTGAATTTCTTGTAAATTACCAGATGATTTTGAAAAAATGTAATTTTTCAATAAATCAGCAACAGATAAATCCAATCCTCTATCGTTCAAGGTTTCAAATATGAGATAAGCATTACCCTCGTCTGATACGGAAATGCGGATAGTAATCAGCTTGGCTCCAATACATTCTTCAATTTGATAAAGTGCTTCTTGTAAGTTTCCAATCTTCTCAATTCTTTCTTCTATCTTTTGATGAAGCAATAGGTAAGCGTTAAGTAACAATTTATTTGATTTATCAATCGAGGTTTTGTTTTTTAGCTGATTAAGGTCTTCAATAGATTTAGAAGAAACTAAATTTTCTTGATAAAAATTATTATTGACTTCATTTAATGTTAATTTAGGTTGAACTTTTCTAGTCCGTAGGTCTAACAAACCTAAATATCTTTTAGAAATCTCATCAGATAACTGAGTATCTTCACCTTGTTTGGCAATATCTCTAAGTACACACATTAAAACTGAAATTGTTGCTAATCTTTGTTGGCCATCAATTAATGATTCAGGTTTATTTGACTTATTAATAACGATTGCCCCTAAAAAATATTCACTACGTCCACTATCAATGGTATTAATAATATCATCCCAAAATTGTCCAACTTCTATATCAGTCCAGGAATAATCCCGTTGAAATGAAGGAACACAGTATGAAGAAGCGTCACCTGTTATTAATTCCCCGATGCTCATTAATTGACTATCTATGGTACTAGGCATAACATTAATCTCTGTTAGCTATAAAAATTAATATTGAGGATCATCTCTTTTAGAAGAATACCCAGAGCCAAATAACTCACAGACTTCAGTTTACTTTTCTTAACTTTGAATTGATTAATATTAGTAGGTGGGCATTGCCCACCTACTAATATTAGCCTAATAATTTGCTGGCTCGCTGACTTAAAGCATCTGCGGTTAAGCCATTAAATTCCATGATTTGTCCTGCACTAGAGGCGGTTTCACCCCGCTTCCAAGCGAAGGTATCACGGTTGCTATTACTGCGTAACATAATGGGTTCTAACATAGCAGAAGTGCCCCCTGTTACCCCAATTAAAGCATCGCCTACGAACAGTTTTTCAAAGCCTTGATCATCCAAGAAATGACTATCTTTTTCGCTGCAAGTTTCCCAAGCAACATCATGGGGACGATATAAACGACGAGGGCTAATTACGGATACAATTCTCACCCCAATCCCTTCACTTTCTAAGTGTAAAGCTGCATCAAAAACAGGAATTAAGGTCATGTCTCCAATGACAGCAAAAACAACTTTTTTCTGGCCTTCACTGTCATGTAGAATAATTCCTCCATCTTGTAAACCTTGACGGGTTTGTTCTAAGGTTGTACGCACAGGTAAAGGTGATTTACTCGCAGTAATGGTGATCCCTTTATTACTGGTTTTTGCGGCCCATTGATAACAAACTTGGATACTATTTGCATCGCAGGGAAACAGAGGAAAAATGTTACCATTGCGCATCATTCCAGCAAAATAATTTTCAATTTCAGGCCGTTGATGGGTCCAACCGTTGCGCCCTTGTTCTAAAGCCCCGGCAGTGAATAAAGTAATAGTAGAAGGAGTAGGACGACGTAACTCAGCCATTGCCTGAGTCACAGTTTGCCATATAGGTAAACCATTGATCGCAAAAGACTCATAGGAACACCATAAAGTTCTGGCCCCAAATAAAGCTAACCCCGCAGCTAATCCTGCGCAAGCGTCTTCGCTTAAGGGTTCATAAACCTGTCCTCCTGGTCCTTGAAAATAAAGATCGTCAACTGTGGGATGAACAATTTTTAAACCAATGTTGATATTATTAATGCCTGATGCTGCATTTCCGTCAGCATTAGCAATGACAAAGTTGGGATCTTTTTGTCCCACATGAACCACTAATTCACCCATTGCTGTTGTAGCAACTTTTTTGTCTCCATGTACCTCATATTCGGTTAAAGGGAACTCTCCCAATCCTGGCAAAGGTAAGACTTTTTCTGTGACCACATGATGAGATGCAGGGCCCCCGGCTGAACGTTCAAAGTTAGTACGAACCAGTTGCCAAGCCTCAGGGGATAAAGCTCTTTCTTTTAAAGCGTTAACGATGTAATCTTTTTCTAAGGTATCCCCAGGATATAAATTATGGGATTTTGCGCCTCGTTTGTGAACGCCGGCACCTTTGAGTTGTTTGACGATGAGAACCGTCAATTTACCACCTAATGCAGACTTAGCGGCTTGATCCGTTGCTTCTAAAATTGCTTGAGTAAAGGCTAAACGTTTGGCTAAGGAAAATTGGGTGCTGTCTACATACTCCCCTTGTTGGTTGCTATCGTCATAGTCTTTGGCATTGACTAAAATCACCTCAGCGAAGCCGTTTCCTTGCCAATAAGCGATCATTTCTTCGTTGGTTTTCGTGGAAACCATACTATGATGTTCCTGGGAATAACCATTCCAAACTAGGATAGGCAAGAAATTAGTTACTTGTGGAAAAGAAGTGTTAAAGTGTCCAAAACTACTCATGATGTAAGGTTCCCCTAACCCACCATCACCAATGGTTACAGGAAAGAGGACCCCAGGATGTAATTTGGCCCCAGCCATAGCAAAATGTTGTCCTTGTCCCAAGGGTCCTGCAGGGTTGAGAAGTCCGGGTATTTGTCCTGAAAGGTGTCCTAAAAGTCCGTGCATCTCTCGGAAACGTTCTCCCATTTGTTGCACGGTGGTAATCCCCATGTCTTCGAGGGAACGATCTAAGAACATATTACTGTAAAAACCTGGGGCGTGATGACCCACTTCAGTAATAATGTTTTTATGACCTAACATTACTAAAGCTGCAATGGTGTCGGCGATACTTGCAAACCCGCCGGGATGGCCTGATTGTTTGGTTGCAGCCGTTTGTAGGGTTAAGTAGCGTAATGCGTCCGCTGCAAGAAGGGTTTGAAAGACGGCGTTAGGATCGTTTGCAGAGGCAATGGCTATATTGCCCGATTTTATGGCTGCTTCTGTTGTGTATTGCTCATGGTTGGGCAGATTTTCCCCAAAATGTTGAATTCCTTGACAAAATGCTGGTATTGCGCTGGCAACGGTCATGTGTGAGTTATTCCTAATTTACATAACGGCAAGTATTAAAATAATCTTACAGGTTTCTGGGGTTTTATTTAGATAATATTAATGATTGTTAGTAATGGAAATTATTCTATAGTTCTCATAGAGATGATAGGTGATTGTTTAATGTATTTTTTAGTTACCATAAAATTATTGTCTGCTTTTTTTATTCTTTATAAGCTTAAAATATCGAATTAACCATTTCAGTAAATACTCAGTCTATAAACCAACCTATTGTAAAAATTTTAAAAGATAAATTATTAAATAATTTGCAGAGTATTGATAATAATATTTTGCTTTTGTTTGAATTGATATCAATCTTTCTTTTAATCTCGTTTTCTATTTTATTAAGCTGAGAAATTTTTATTTTATTTTTAGGCATCAAATATTATTGTATCTGTCATCAATATTTACTTTTTCAGTGTCTAAGCACTTCTAGACATTAATAATAAATTTTTTCACAATACCTAATTAATATTTAAGGATATATAGAACTTGAGTTGTAAAAATTCTAGCATAGAGTGATGTGGAAATAATAACCCGTTAAGACGGAGTTTAACTGGAGAATATGTCCATGAAACAATAATCTCTCTTATTTAATAGGGCAAACGGGTATTACTTACCACTGTCAACAAAATCAGTTATTCTAGCATAGGGAATCTTTAGAACAGGGTGATATTGTCCGTGTTAGACCTTAAACAGATACGAGAACATCAAGAAACCATACAAGCATTACTCAACCGTCGTAATCCTTCAGCCCCATACGATCTTACGCCTATTTTAGACCGCGATCGCACGACACGGGAACTTGAAGCCAGTCGTACCGAACTACAAGCCCGTAGTAACGAAATTGGTAAATTAATAGGACAGAAAATTAAAAGTGGAGTTGCTCCCAAAGCAGAGGAGATTAAAACCCTCAAAGAAGAAGGAAATACGCTAAAAACTCAACTGAGTGAACTCGAACCCAAAGAAAAACAGTTAAAGGCAGAAATAGAAGCATTATTATTACAATTACCCAATCTTCCCAGTGATTCAACTCCCATTGGAAAAGATGAAACAGAAAACGTAGAAATTCGTAAATGGGGCGATGAATTTTTACCTAAAATTGAAGTATTACCCCATTGGGAAATTGCAGAAAGATTAGGTATTTTGGAAGTTGAAAGAGCAGTTAAAATTTCTCAAAGTCGTTTTATTGCTTTAATTGGTGCAGGGGCTGCCCTAGAAAGAGCATTGATTAATTTCATGTTAGATCAACAGATTGCAGCAGGTTATTTAGAAGTAATGCCTCCAGTTTTAATTAATAGTAATTCCTTACAAGGAACGGGACAATTACCGAAATTTGCAGAAGAAAGTTTTAATTGTCCTGATGATGATTTATGGTTAGCACCAACGGCAGAAGTGCCTGTTACTAATTTATACAGTGGAGAAATTTTAGAAGCGGAAAATTTACCGATTAAACACTGTGCCTTTACCCCATGTTTTCGACGAGAAGCTGGTAGTTATGGTAAGGATACCAGGGGACTCATTCGACTCCATCAATTCAATAAAGTAGAATTAGTGAAACTGGTACATCCTGATACTTCAGAAGCAGAGCATCAACAATTAGTTAAGGATGCAGAAGCTATTTTACAAGCTTTAAAATTGCCTTATCGTGTCTTAGAATTATGTACAGGAGACTTAGGTTTTGGGGCAGCAAAATGTTACGATTTAGAAGTTTGGTTGCCCTCTTCTAATAGTTATCGAGAGATTTCAAGTTGTTCTAATTGTTGGGACTTTCAAGGTAGAAGGAGCAATATTCGTTTCAAAGAAAAAGGTAAAAAAGGAACTCAATATGTCCATACTTTAAACGGTTCTGGATTAGCAGTTGGAAGAACAATGGCTGCTATATTAGAGAACTATCAACAAGGGGATGGAACGATTAAAGTTCCTGATGTTTTACAGCCCTATTTGAAGCGAGATATCTTATAATTTATAGGGTGGGCATTGCCCACTTTATTCCCTAGTTTAAATTAGCGATCGCAGACAAATGTATTACATTGGCCTTGGGCTTTTCTTTGGGCAATAATTGTCTCTAAGTTAGGTCTTCCTGTCAAAACCAGACGTAAATTTGCCCAAATTCGATAAACAAAATTAGCAAATTTTCCCACCAAGGGAAGCTTAGTAATGGCATAAACCCAACCCATTCCTAATACTTCGTAAACATAGCGAAACGCTTCAATATCTCTGAGAATATTTCCATCAGGTAAAACAGCATGAATTCTTCCCATTGCGGACGCATAATCAATCCCACAATGTTCATCAGGATTAAAATTCTTGTCAGCAATATTGACTAAATTAACTAATCCTCGCCCTTGATCTTTTTTTTGCAAAAAACGTACTTCTCGCATACATAAAGGACAATCTCCATCGTAAAGCAATTTTACTTGCCAAGAAGATTCTAAGGAGTTACGTTTAATTTTGTTAGTTGGAGTATTCATAATTATAATCGGATTAATTTTGATTAGCTGATTTAAAGCGACCTACGAAGAAATTTCTTTGTACCATATGTTTTGTTTTTCGACCAGATACTCGTTTACGCCACATCTTAAAACTAGAAGGCTTCATCTCTTTCCGCATCAAAGAAATCACCTCCTTTTCTGAGAGTCCGAACTGTAGTTCAATTGCGGCAAAAGGAGTCCTATCCTCCCAAGCCATTTCTATGATACGACCAATAGTCTCAGGTTCTAATTTAATAATTTTACTCATTATGTTTGATCCTTAACTCAATTCTATTAAGAAGAAAAAATGGTATTAAATACCCTACCTAATGTGCCTTTCAAAAATAGTAAAATTTTAAAGCGAAAAGAATGCCACTGCTTGGCAAAACTATCTCGCTGATTAATTAAATAGATACTAACCAAAGTTAAACTAACGCCAAACCATTGCCAAGGGGTTAATACTTCATTCAAAAATAAATTACCAAAACTCAGAGCAAAAACAGGGGTTAAAAATGTCAAAGAACTTAAACTGGTTAAGTTTCCTTTAGAAGCCAAATAGAAAAAGATTCCGTAAGCAATGGCACTACCAAAAATAGTCGAATAACTTAATGATAACCAACCTTGTAAATCAATCCCTGTCCACTGATTTGACTCCCAAATATTAGAGAGCAAAAATAAAGGAATTCCACCTATAATCATATGCCAACCAGTCGCTACAACCGGATCAGCATAACGACTAACATAGCGGATACAAACCGTTCCTAAGGCCATAGAAAGAGAAGCTAATAACATTAATAACTCCCCACTATGTAATAAGTCTACATGATTGAATGAGAAAGAAATCATTTGCGTTTCTAACACATTAGAAAACCAAGTTTGAGGCAGTCCAATAAAACTAATACCAACAATGCCTAACCCTAATCCAATACTGCCCCACAATCCAATCACTTCCCCAAATAACCAATAACAGAGTAATGCCACAGCTAACGGTTGTGAATCAATAATGACCGAGCCTAAACCCGCTCCCGTTTCTGTTAGTCCCACAGCCAAAAAACCCTGAAACATTGCCCCATCCAACAAAGCAAAAATCATAATCCAAAACCAAGCTTTGAGCCCTTGTGGTTGAGGTCTTTTCCATAACCAGGCTACCAGTAACACCAGAATGCCCGCAGGAACGAGACGAAATCCCGCTATAAAAAATGGCGTTGTCTGGGGAATGACACCCTTCATCGCCACCATCGCCGTTCCCCAGAAGAAAAATGGGGCGATTAGTAGCAACGAAGAAGTTAAGGAAGTGGAACGATTGAGGGTCAAACTCATAAATACAACATTTGGATAAGTTTATTGACTCTATATTAACGAATTGTTGACTTTTATTAAGGGATTTTTAAAAAATTAATTAATAAAGGTGTGTTAGATTTTCTTCTACAAGACAAAAAGCTGGAGTTCATAAGATTTCTAACAAAACTGACACAATGTTGACTAAGTTGATCATTATGGAGACAGTGCAATGTCTTCCAGTCAAAGCGACATAGAATATGGGTAGCGGCATAGAGGAGAGTGTCAGCATTGGTTGAATGAAAAAACCTAAGCTCAGAATCCCTTGTTAATTAAAAAAGAGATTCTGGGCATATTAAAAATAACCAAACCCCAACTTTGGAGATAGGATTTATGAGTATTGGTATTGGAATCGTTATAGCATTAGTTGGCGCATTAGTTGGCGCATTGGGAATGTACCTGTTAAGTGCATCTGGAGCCCAACGTAAACTACGGACTACAGAAAGTAAACTAGAGCGTAGTGAGAAAGCTTTAAGTGAAGCAGAAACACAGCTAAAACACCTAGAACAACTTCCTTCTCAACTGCAAGAAGTCGAACAAATGTATCAAAGTAGACTTGAGGAGAAGGAAAAGGAAGTATCACAACAGCAAGAAGAATTAAGACAAGCTCAAAACAGAGTTGAAGAACTGGGCTCTTTAGCTATCCGTGTGCAGGAATTGGAACACTTGGAAACGAAAATTCAAGAAACAGAGCAATCTTATCAAGCCCAGATTCAGGAAGTTGAAGAATCTTACCAAGGACAAATTCAAGCACTACAAGATGCTCAAGCCAATTCTCAAAGTCTAGAAGATACGCAAAAGCGCATTCAAGAAATTGAGGGATCTTATCAAGAACAGATTAAAGAATTACAACAACTTCATCAACAAGCGATAGCAGATTTAGAAAATGCTCATCAAACCCAACAGCAAGCAATAGAAGAAGCTCATCAAACCCAGCTTAGAGAAATTGAATCCACCTATGAGAATCAAATTCTTGAACTACAACAATCCCACGATGAGGAAATTGAAAGCTTGCAACAGCAACAAAAGACTAACTCAATCTCTTCTGAGATGACATCTGCTGAGCCTATGGTTATGGGGGTTGCAGAAGTCGGAGCCGTTGCTGTAGGAATTTCTGCTTTTGATGAGTTGGCTCACCAAAATGAAATGAGTCTAGAGATGGAAGAAAAAACTCAACCATCATTGGCTGATGAATTTTCTGTGGAAAATGCTGAAAGTTTCTTAGAAGAAGTTAATCTCTCTGAGTCTAATGAAAATGATGTAAAACTAGATATTTCTGCAGATGCAGAAAACTCTATAGAAGAATTAAATCAATTTGCAGCAGATACAGACAACTTCTTAGAAGAATTAAGCGATGAAGCTCCAGAAAACTCTATAGAAGAATTAAATCAATTTGCAGCAGATACAGACAACTTCTTAGAAGAATTAAGCGATGAAGCTCCAGAAAACTCTATAGAAGAATTAAATCAATTTGCAGCAGATAC
>JASJEA010000209.1 GCA_030064935.1 Crocosphaera sp.
ATATAATCAAGAAATATATTGAGAATCAGAAAGGGAAATAGAATACGACAGGTTAAAACCTGTCGAGTCGGGTTTCATCCCCCCTTTACAAAAAGGAGGCTCTCACCCTCCCGTCTTTTTCTGGTAGGCCAGTTCGTCTCCTGCATCGTTGAGCTCAAGATTGGCAAATCCTGTCGCGGGAGAAGAAGTTGCACCACCTGGAGCAACTTCCTGATCACTATTTAAGATTGCTTGAAATAATTGGGCCGCCCTAACAGGCGCATTTACAAAGGTTTGGGATAGGGTTAAGGCAATAGCAACACCCATCACTGATACTGTTTTTTTCATATCACTCCTCATGATTTAGCGAGTTAATTAATACTTATCCAATCAACTTGATTAAATCAGAGAATTGTAATAATCATTTTATGGTTTAGTTAAGAAAAGTAAAAAATAAAACTAACAATCCTGATAACTAGATCATGATGGGACCCACCAAAACCAAGCTGTCAGGATTGCTATAATTGTGGAGTTTCGAGGAGATTTATTCAGCAGTTACTAATTCGGTACTTCCTTTACTACGACGACGGGTTAAGGTGTTAAAGAGCATAATACCGATGGCTTTGATTAAGTTACCTTCTAACTCCATAAACATCTTCATGTTCATTCCGAAGGCAGCATTTGCTTCATCGACAATCTTCTCGGCTGTTATTTTATCGATAGGTAGTGCATTTAATGCCGCACGGTACTTATTTTTAAAGGCTTTTTCATCAGAAATGGTTTCAAACTCATAAAAGGCTGTTCCACCATTTTCACCTAAATTCATAGCCCGTTGAGCAATTTTTTTGAGGATTTGTCCTCCAGATAAATCACCTAAATAACGAGTATATGAATGGGCTGCTAATAATGCAGGTTGAGTCTGGGCAACTTCGTGAATACGGGCAACATATGCTTTAGCTGCTTCTGAAGGGGCAACTTCATTGCTCCAATTCGGTCCATAATAAAAAGATAAATCTTTCTCTAAAGACTGCTTACGATTTAACTGGGGAAAGTAAATTTTAGAAACCAGTTCATTATCGCTTAGTTTTTCCATCTCTTCTTCCATTGCACTATAGACAAAGTAGAGATTAGCTACCAATGTTCGATAGGAATTTTTTTCAACAACTCCTTTTAAAAAACACTTAACAAAACCAACATTTTCTGCCATTGTATGGGATTTTCTTGTGCCTTCCCGTAACATGGTTGCTAAATTAACGCTCATGCTATCTTTTCCTATTATTTTAAGTGAACACTAGATCGGTAACTTAATGACAAATGCTTAAAAAACCGCCTAGTTGTGTAGCTTATAATGATTTTGTACAAATTTTTATTAAGAATTCTTACAAGAAACAGCCAGGAGGCCAGAGTAAAATTTACGTTTTGTTGCTAAACCAACGGCATTCAAGGGCAATTTTCCATGAAGTTTTGTAAAGAAATTTAAACAAAAAAAAGGGGCAATTTGCCCCTTAACTTCCTTCAAATGTAAGAATCAGTTGAAACCTTAAGCTTCAGGGGTAACACGAGCATAGAAAATACCACGAATTTTGACATCTACAGGCTCTTTTGCTCCTAAGTCAGTATCAGAAGGCTGTTCACTTTCAAATACACCGGCAATTTCTCCCGTTTCTTTGTCTACCTTGGTGACTTGTAAAGAAATCGAGCCTTCACCAATGGGGGTTTTCTTAACATTGGCATAATCTTCTTTATCAGCCGTTGCGGGTAAAGCAACTGCGTTATCATAACCAGTGGCTAAACCACGACCTTTAGGATCAAGGAAGGTAGCTCCACGATAGGAAGGTACTTTAAAGCCCCCTTCAAAGTCGATGGAACTATTGATAGAAGTGAACCCTGGCTGAGTTTTACCCACTAAGTTTTTGATGGTGAAGAAGAAAGGAACTTGTTCTCCTCCAGGTAGTTGAACAGTAACAGGTTGGAAGTCAATGCCTCCTTTCTCATAGAAGGTAACTACACCCTCCTCATCAACAGTAATTTTGCCAGTAATTTGCTCTAAGCTAGTGGTATAACGGGTTAATAATTTACCAGGGACATATTCTGCTTCTTGGCGTTTATTAACAGGTTCTTCCTTAACAAAATATTCTTGGGGTTCCAAACACAAGTCATCCACTAAGTAGGTTTGACCAACTTCAATGGGAAGAGAACCACGGGTAAATTCGGAAATTTGGGGACATTTGTTAGCTAGTCCGGTGTTTAAAATCTCGTCGTAGGTTAAGTCTTGGGGATTAACCGCATTCGCATCGGGTTCACTACAAGCGCTAAGAAACCCTAAACATAATGCAAGAAAAGCAATAATTAATGCACGAAACCTCATAATCATCCTCGTTTTGTCAATCTCAAATTAAAATGTCTTGTCCCTATGGCCATCACTCATAAAGGAGTTGACACTCTCACCGCCTGCGCTCCTAACGTCGCTGTGACGAGAGATTCTTGCTTCTTTCAGATTGCCTCTTAACTAGGCGACCCCTTTACATCCCCTCTATTAGGGAGGACATTGCGGGTTGCCCCCGTCAGACCGACTCCACAAGCTTTTTATGTTTTCTGGTTTCTATCCAGAACACGGGCTGCCCGACCGCAAAAAGTATAATATAGTCTTTTGGACAAGTTAGGCAATTATTAGGGGTCTAAAGGAAGTAGCCTTCCTCTCCTCCCAGTCCGAACAGTGCGTGCCATTTTCACGGCATACCACTCTCAGCATCCAGTTCCTTGTCATGGGTACTGTTAGGACATCATTATCCCATAATTGGTGGCAATACCTTTGAGCGTAAATGGAGTCAATCAACGAAGAATCCCACCTAGTTCTAGTCTTGGGAGTGTCAAAGACTTTCTGTATCAAAGAATCCACCCATCGGGATCTACTCCATCAAAATTCGTTACCTTTGAGTTGGAAAATAGCTTACTTGTTTCTCTCCTCCAAGCTTAAGGATGACTTAGGTGAACAACTGAATAATTTTTCTTGTTCTTGGGGACGGGTTACTAAATAATCTTCTAACCATTGACATCCTTGGTTTAAAAGTGAGTTTAAACGGGTTAGTTCTGCTTCTACTGGCCACCATTTAACTTGACCATCTCTGGCAAGTGTGAAGATGTTTTTATTGTCTGGGGTAAATTTTAAGCTCTCAATAGATTTGTCATGTCCTTTCATTTTGGTATGTAGGTTGCCTTTGCGATCCCATAATCTTACGGTTCCATCTTGGGAAGCGGTTACAAAATACTGTCCATCGGAACGATAAGTGATTCGAGAAATGGGAAATAAGTCGCTTTTTAAGGTGTTGAGAAGCTTCCCTTTTCGGTTCCAGATTTTGATGCTACTATCCTCAGAACCAGTTAATAACTGTTCTCCATCAGGACTGAAAGTTATCCAGTTGATGCTGTCTTGATTTGCAGAAATTGATTGTTGTAAATTTCCCTGTAAGTCCGATATTTTAAAGATTCCATCCACAGAAGCAGTGGCAATTTTTTTGCTATCTGGGCTAAAAGTGAGATGGGTAATATTATCTTCTTCATGTGCCGTAAATTTTTGTTTTAGTTGATAATAGTTATTGCGTATATCCCATAACCAAACTTCCCCTAAACGATTAGCAATGGCGAATAAAGTTCCATCAGGACTGAAGTTAAGACTATAAACTCGTACCTGATTATCTTTCAATTCTCCTTGTAACTCTCCTTGTAAATTCCATAATCTAACTGTCCCATTATTAGCAGTGGTGGCAATCATTTGACCATCAGGACTAATACGAATAGCATTAATTCTAGCGTTATGTGCTTCAAATTGTTGGAGCTTTTTCCCCTGTAAATTCCAAAGAGAAACCTGCCCACTTTCGTCGGCGATCGCTAATAAATTGCCTTGGCGAGAAAAGTCACCATTAGTAATATAATTATCCAAAGTATCAAAGCCATTTTCCAGAGGCTGTCTAACCGCCCAAAGTTTAACAGTTCCATCACTCGAAGCCGTAGCTAACCCTGTTCCTTGACTGTTTAAGGCAACATCATAGATGGGATCTTGATGGCCGCTAATAACGCTTATTTCTTTCCCCTGTTTACTCCACAGTCTAGCGGTTCCATCTCCTGATCCTGTGGCGATAAAATTACCATCTCCGCTAAAAACCACACTATTGACAAATTCTTGATGACCTTTCAAGGTTAGAGTCAAATTTCCTTGTTTATCCCAGATTTTTATACTTCCATCTCTAGCACCTGCAGCAATACTTTGGCCATCGGGACTAAAACTAATGCTATAAAAACCTAGGTCATTATCTTTCAAGGTTTTGAGCAAATTACCTTGATTGTCCCATAATTTAGCGGTTCCATCCCGTGAAGCTGTAGCAATCAGTCGCCCATCGGCACTAAAAGCGACATCATCCACTGATTTTGTATGGCCTTTGAACACCATTAGGAGCCTACCCTGTCGATCCCAAATTTTGGCTGTATTGTCCCGTGAAGCGGTGGCAATACTTTGACCATTGGGAGCAAAAGTGACACTATAAACCGAGGCATGATGACCTTTTAAAACAGCCAGTTCTTTTCCTTGCAAATCCCATACTCTGGCGGTGTTATCTTGGCCAGCAGTAGCTAGGGTTTGGCTATTCGGACTGAAGGCCACGTGATAAATATTCCCTTGATGTCCGGTAAAGATCGTTTGCTGTTGTCCTTGTTGATCCCATAAGCGAACTGTTCCATCATTGGAAGCGGTGGCAATCCATTTTCCATCAGGGCTAAAGGTAACACTATTAACAGCATCTTGATGACCGATAAGTTTATTTTTTTCTTGAATACGATTGAGAATTTGTTCTAAGGTTAGAATCGGACTTGTAGCGGGATAATTTTCTAGAATTCTTCCATCTTTGACTATGGTTTCTAATTTTTGATTAGCTTCTATTGCTGATACTAATCCTTCTAATTGTTCAAATTCAAATCTTCGCCAAGCACTATCTCCGATTTGTTCTAGTTGGGTTCCCATTTGGGCTTCTTCTTGTTTTTTGAAAGCTGATTGCGCTTGAATAAATGCGATGGTTGCACCTAAGAATGAAAATGCTAAAATAGCGATTCCTAAACGGATCATTTTTTGTGCCTTTTGATTCGCTTGGGTTAAAATTTCATTGGCTTGTTGTTGTGCTGCTAAATTAATTTCTGCTTCTCTTTTATCAAGATTTTGACTTTCTGTTAAGAATTTATAGTCCAGATTACTTAAACTTTTGTCCATGGCCCAAGCCAGGGCATCTTTGAGTGCTTGACCTCGTAGTAAACGGGAACTATCTTCATATTTAGAATTAACCCATGCTGTTAACATCTCAGAATAAGGACGGATTTTTTCTAATTGTTTATTAACCCATTTTTCGTTAAAAACTTCTTGATAAATACGATTATAAACCACTAATTTACCATTTCGTTTTACCACCAAACCTGATAACCTTAATTCTGTTTGTTCTGGGCTTTCATCGGTTTTAATAAAACCTTTTTGTAAAACTTGCTGATAGATTCCTAGTAGTCTTCCTGCTTTTTTTTCTTTTCTAAAAATTCGTTCTCGAATGGTTTTTAAGTGGACTGGCTCATCGTGAGATTCCCAATTTTTAATAATTAGTTCTCTGACCATTTTATCGACCCATTCTTTTTCTTTGTTTAAGGGTATAATACTTTCTTCTCGTAACAGTAAATCACAAACTTTTTGAGTCAAAAAAGGTTGTCCTCCTGTCCAATACAAAACAGCATTTAAAACTTCTTTGGGCGCATCACTAATAACATTTAAACCAGGGGATAATGGCTCAATTTCTTCCGAAGTGAACCCAGTTAATTCAATAGGATAACCAATATTAAAGGGGGTTTGTGTTTTATCTTGAATTAAATCACTGGGGGTTGCAACACCAAATAAAGAAAACACTAAGCGTTCAAATTTTACATTTTCAGCCCTTTGATTATAAAAGAAACGTATTAGGGTAAAAAAATCATCCAGAGGAAATTTTAAGCTAAGAACTTTATCAATTTCATCGATAAAAATATAAATTTTTTCTCCTGGACAATGAACTAATAAAACTTCTTCTAAAAACTCACTAAATTTTTGAACCCCTGATAATTCATCTCGCTCCCTTAACCATACTTTTAGATTTATTTTACCAATTAATTTAAACCCTAAAAATAATTGAGTAATAATACCACTATACCATTGTTGCTGATTAATATCACTGCCTAAACTGGTAATATCAACGGAAGCACAACTCATTCCTTCCTTTTGTAGTTGGTGCATAACCTGAACTCTTAAACTTGATTTTCCCATCTGACGGCAATTAAAAACATAGCAAAATTTACCAGCTTTTAATTCTTTTAATAAGGTTTTATCAGCTTGACGTTCCACATAAGTCGGATGATCAAATCCTAAACTACCACCGACTTTATAATTATAAGATTGTTGATGTTTTGCATTCATTATTGGAAGAAAATCAATTAAAACAATTTAGCTTTTTTTAGACAAATTCTTAGATTATTATGATGATACTATTTATCTTACTACAGGAATGCAAGTTTATTCTTCCTTGATTATCAAGAAAGTTCCTGTATAATAAACCTAACATAGATTTTAGTGTGATTATTATCGGTGGTGTGATTAGTCTATGACGATAACAAAAGTGTCTTCCCATTCTACCCAAAAATTTTTTCACCCTCGTCTTTGGTTTGAAAAAATCATGGCCTTGATAGTTTTGGCCAATTATTCCTTGGTAATTTTTGATTTAAGTTATATTCCTTTACGGGATTTTTGGTTACAAGGAAGGGTTCAAGTGTATATAAAAATTGGGACATTTGAGCGAGAAATACCTCAACCACCCTTAAAACTTATCCCAGAATCTATATCTAATATTATTCTTAATTATGACATTATCAAAGGAATTGAACCTTATCGGGATACAGCGAAATATTTGCAAAAAGTAGATGATCTTAATGAGGCCCTAAATCGATCCGTTAATCAACAAGTCTTGTCCAATTCTAATCAATCAGGAAATGATAATGCAGAGGAAGATATTAATAAAATATTAGCTGATTTACGTCAACAAAGTTTACAAATGCTTGACCAAAATCCTTTCCAAATCGCTAATAAAACAGGAACTCTAGAACGCATTAAGAATAAGATGAGAGAACACGTTTTTGGAACCAAAGAAAGTTCAGCCAGGGAAGCTTTTCAAACCTTTTGGAGTGCTGATAATTTTCGCAAAAATGGTTGGCGTGATGAGCTTAATTTTTTTGATGAACAAATTGAACCTTTAATCGCTACAAACTATTATCGTCCCGTGGGGGAAAGTGGTGAGCCAGTTGATAATTTTGGACTACTTGATACCCCTTTCTTTTTACTTTTTTTAGTTGAGTTTTTAGCCAGAACATGGTTAATTAGTCGTCGTCATACAGGGGTTAGTTGGTTTGATGCAATGTTATGGCGGTGGTATGATATTTTCTTACTAATTCCTCTATTTCGTTTCTTAAGAATTATTCCTTTAACCATACGTTTAGACCAAGCAAGATTAATCGATCTCAAAGCAATTAAAAAACAAGCCAGTCAAGGTTTTGTGGCAGGAATAGCCCAAGATATTACAGAAGTTGTTATTATTCAAATTGTTGATCAAATTCAAGGAACTATCAAAGATGGAACCGTTCGGAACATTTTAATTCAACAAAATGCCAAGCAGTATATTGATATTAATGATGTTAATGAAACTGCTGAATTAGTTAAGCTAATGGCTAATTTAATAATCAATAAAGTTATTCCTGAAATTCGTCCTGAAGCAGAAGAATTCCTACGTTATAATGTCGGAAAAGCATTGATTCAAACTCCAGCCTATCAGGGAATTGAAAACCTCCCAGGAGTTAAAACCATGCAACATCAATTAACCGAAAGATTGGTTTCTCAACTGTATCAAGGGTTATCAGTAGGACTTCAAGGGCTATTGATAGAAGACCCAGAATTTGATAGACTATTGGAGAGGTTGATCGAAAAATTTGGTGATTCTTTTGGCAACGAATTACAAGCAGAACACAGTATAGAACAGATCGAATTTTTACTCAAAGACTTGTTAGAAGAAATTAAAATTAATTACGTTCAAAATCTCTCCAAAGAAAATGTAGAGGATATTTTAGAACAAACCCGCACCCTTCGCCAAAAAACAGAATTTACCTACCCTAAGACATGAAAAATGATTTAAACTCATAATAGCCCAGCAACCCTAAAATAAATCCACCTACACAAATTAAGATTAGGATAGACATAACTTTCCAATGGGAATAGTTGAACTTCTCTAGTTCAAGTTTAGCCAAAATAGCAGCACAAAGTAACAATAAAAAATGGGAAAAATCAGTAATCCAGCGTAGCATTAAAACCACTGCAAATGACCACAATAAAACCGCTATCATGGCTTTACTATCAGATTTAAAACTACTACCAAAAATAAAAGTAATAATGGCAACCGGGGCGGCTAAACTAGCAGAAATTAATAAAACCACAAACCCTGCTATGAAGTGAAGGAGTAAAAAGATTGTTTGGTCTGTTAACAACCATCCCCAAGTCTTTCCTTGTTCTGCTAACCAATGACTCCAAGTCATAGCAGAACTTCCTACATACCAACCAAAAGAGCCATAGGTCAGTATAACAATCGCCAAAGAAAAGAAGGGAAGTGTAATAAACTTTGCCATAAGTAAATTCTAAATTTGTTCATGGCAGAACAGAGAAAATTTTAGATTTTTTTTGAGATTATTAGTCCCGTTTCATCAACTACCCCAACTTTTGACAGAAAATTACCAGTCAGGAATGGGTGCAAGGATGAAAAAATTATTAATTATTGCTTTGACTGCTTCTTTGGTATCACTAATTGATCTAGATTGGATCTAAGTTGTTTAGTTTGAGAGAAGTTATTGAACCATGAAAAATACTTTGCGTCTTGGTTTTTCTGACAATTTATCTACTCCTGATTTCATTGCGCTCGGTATTTCTCTTATTGCAGCTTATCTGGGACTATTTAGTGGCCATAAATCCTTCAGTAAAGAGTTAGTTCTTTTTCTACTCTTTTTAAATAGTTTGGATTTGTCTTTAGTTTTATTAATGGGTAAAAGTTTTGCTCAATACAAAGAGACGATTAGTAGCTTTTTGCGATCGCCTAAATTTATTGGGGTTGATATTTTCCCTGCTTTATTAATTGCAGAATTCATCTATGGACCTTTTCTCAAAGGGTTCTTTTTAGAACTCATGGCGTTTATTGTTACCTATTTAGTCATGAGAGTTCTGAGGTTAAAAATTATTGCCTCTCTTCATTAGGATTTAATTTGACAAATAGTCAGGATTTATTATGACAAAAGCTAGTGATTTTAAAGCCTTAAAATGGCGTAATATTGGCCCATTTTTGGGGGGTCGTGGTACTTGTGTTGTGGGCCATCCCACTGATAAGCAGGTTTTCTATCATGGTCACTCATCGGGGGGACTCTGGAAAACCGAAGATGCGGGTCAATATTGGATACCCGTCGGTGATGGACAATTTAATATGGGTTCAGTGGGTGCGATCGCTATTTCTGAGCAGAACCCCGATATCATCTATGTGGGTTTAGGTGAACCTCAAATACGCAACAGTGCATCCTGGGGAGATGGGGTCTATAAAACCACCGATGGTGGGGCAACTTGGCAACATATTGGCTTAAAAGACTCTAAACACATTGCTAAAATTAGACTCCATCCTCATAACCCTGATCTAGTTTATGTTGCTTCTATGGGTCATGGTTTTGGTCCCAGCAAGGAAAGAGGGGTTTTTCGGTCTAAAGATGGGGGTCAAACCTGGGAAAATGTCCTCTTTAAAAGCGAAAATACAGGCTGTATCGACTTAATTATTAATCCTAGCAACCCCAACGTTATTTTTGCAGCCATGTATGAGTTTGAGCGCAAAACTTGGGGTGCAAAAACAGGGGGACCAGAAAGTGGATTTTGGCGATCGCTTGATGGTGGCGATACCTGGGAAGATATTAGTGGTAATGCAGGAATGCCATCAGGACAAATGGGACGCATTGGTATTGCTATGTCTCAAGCTGATCCTAGTCGTGTTTATGGCCTAATTGACTCAGAAACGAAAGCAGGGTTATATCGTTCTGATGATTTAGGGGTAAATTGGTCTTTTGTCTCTAACTTTGCTCAGATTATCGCTCGTCCTTTCTATTTCTTCCATCTTTTTGCTGCACCCCACAACGCAGACGAACTTTGGGCCCCAGCTAATAAGCTTTATAGTTCCAAGGATGGGGGCAAAACTTGGGGACTCGAACCAGGTATTAAGGATGACTATCACGAAGCTTGGGTAGATCCTCAAGATCCTAATCGCATTGTTGTCACTTGTGATGGTGGTTGTCAAATTTCCTTAACTGGAGGTAAAACTTGGTCTGGGTTCAATAATCAACCGACAACCCAGTTTTATCGACTATTTTGTGATAATCAGTTTCCCTATAATTTGTATGGTAATCCCCAGGATACAGTAACAGTTAAATGTCCCAGTGCATCCCGTTGGGGTGGTATTTCTGAACATGAAACCATTGTGGTTGGTAATGGTGAAACCGGTGCAGCTATACCCCATCCTACAGATCCTGACATTGTTTATAATCTTTCCACTGGTTCAATTTGTGGTACGGGTGGTTCTTTTACCATCAATAACCTGAAAACGGGCCAAAACGAAATGCGGCCGATATGGCCTGAGTCAACCTTTGGGACTCCTGCGACTGAGTTTAAGTATCGTTTTAATTGGCATTTACCCTTTTTCCTCTCACCTCATGATAACAAGACCTTCTATGCAGCCGGAAATGTGGTGTTTCGTTCCACTGATGAAGGGATGAGTTGGGAAAAAATTAGCGATGATTTGACTAACGATATTCAGGATAAACAGCAACTTGCGGGAACGTCTTGGATGGGAGAATATTTCGGTCAAGAAATTTATTCTACGATCTTCCGTTTAGAAGAGTCTCCCCATGAAAAGGGTGTCATTTGGGCCGGTAGTGATGATGGGTTAATTCATTTGACCAAAGATGGGGGTCAAAGTTGGGAAAATGTTACGCCACCTAATTTACCGGAATTTTCTCCTATTTATGAGATTGAGTTTTCGCCCCACGATCCAGGGACGGTTTATATTGCTATTACCCGTTATCGGACAGCAGATGACTATTCCCCTTATTTGTATAAAACCACTGACTCTGGTAAGACTTGGACTTGTATTAGTGAAAGCTTCCCTCAAGACGAAATAACTCGTACTATTCGGGAAGATACAGTACGCAAAGGATTACTATTTGTGGGGACAGAAACGGGGGTTTTTGTTTCTATTGATGATGGTAAAGAATGGCGAAGGTTAAATCTTAATTTACCTCGTGTTCCTGTCCATGACATTAAAATTAAGGATGCAGACTTAGCGATCGCAACTCATGGACGCAGTTTTTGGGTTCTGGATGATATTAGTCCCATTCGTCAATATTCCGAGGAATTAAACCAGAAAAAAGCCCACTTATTTAAACCTGAAACCTATACTCGTTTTGGTTATAACTGGTGGATGGATTATGGTGGGGGCCCTGTTTCTGACAAAAAATATTACTTTGTCCAGAATACTCGTCCCGGTCACACTTTTTATGAGCAAGGTGTGGTTGATGGTGAAAAACAACGCAAATTTATTGATGCTGGTGATTCTCGTCCCATAGGTGTGATTATTTACTATCTCCTCAGTGAAGATGCAAAGGATGTTAGTTTAACCATTTTGGATGAGGAGGGTAACGAGATTCAGACTTTCAGTAAAGAGGAAATTCCCACTCAAAGATTTGCCAGTTTTGATGCTCGTGGGTATGAACAAGATTTGACTACGGGTAAACCTAAAGCGACGGTTAGTCAAGGGTTAAACCGCTTTATTTGGGGTACTCGTTATCCTTCTGTTTCCTCTGT
>JASJEA010000210.1 GCA_030064935.1 Crocosphaera sp.
TCTCAAATTAAAACAGTGTTTGGTTTTTGGATAGGGGAAAGGGATACGGCCATCTCTGTTGCTCAACGGTTCCTTGATAAATTAGATTTAGGGCTGATTTTCGACCGACGGGAACGACGCAATGGTAAACAGGTGAGGATCTATAAAGGGTGTAATGTGAACCCGGATCAACGGGGCGAGATATTTGAACGGTGGTTGAAACGGGATGAGGCCAACTCCATGAATGAAGCTGCTTAGTGAGTCACCCCTGGTATAGATAATTATTAATTGTATGACCCTTGGTTCATCTAGGGCGTGTCTACAAAGTGTAAAACTGAGTAAAACTACTCATTGATTGTTGATAGGGGAAAAACTAAAAAATCAATTTGGCGGTAGGGGAGACAGTTCTGACCCAATATCTGGATTTCTTCTATGGTTAAAATCTTGGTTCGGGCATATCGATTAACTTTCATTGATTTTCGATGGTTCCTTATCTTCTGATCTTAAAATCCTAAACTTAGGTTGTTATTAACAATAGCTTAAGTAATAATTCGCTTAATCCAAATAACTTCTTTAATTTAACTGGAGGAAATCAAGAGGAAACATGATGAAGATAGGAATTATTGGAGCTGGAAATGTTGCCAATGCACATGCTAAAGCTATTCAAAGAGTCTCTGGCATAGATGTTGCTGGTGTCTACGATCTTGATATTACAAAGGCTCAAAAAATAGCAGATTTTTCTCAAAGCAAAGTATGCACAACTAGCATGGAAGTTTATGATCTGGTTGATGCAGTAATAATCTGTACCCCTAATCACACGCATTTTAAGTATGTTGTAGAGGCATTAGAGCATGAGAAACATATTTTGTGTGAAAAACCACTAGCTACCAGTAATGAACAAGCATTAGAAATGTATCACCGTAGTCTAAAAAGTAGTACAATAACAGCCTTAGGCTTTAATTACCGTTTTTTACCGATAGTACGAGAAATTGAGAAATTGATTCTATCTGATAGTCTGGGGGAGCTTCTTTGGCTTAGTATTTCTTTCAAGCGTAGCAGTGCATTAACTCGTAAGACATTTACATGGCGCGATAGTGCACAAGGCAATTCAACTAGCGGTGCCTTTGGAGATTTAGGGAGTCATTTAATCGATCTGTTAACTTATATTACGAAAACAAACTATGAATTAAATTCTTTAAAATCGCGCTTAGCAACCTATGTTTCTCACAAGGATAATCAGTTAGTTCAGGTAGACGATGATGCGAGGGTAAACGGGCGTTTAGAAAACGGAACTTACTTTCAGATTAATGCGTCAAAAACAAGTCCGATAGAAGAGAATGGTTTATTTATTGAAGTTCATGGTTCTAAAGGAGAGCTACAATATGATTCTCGGGACAGAAGTTATTACTCATTAAAATCAGGCCTGAATTGGGATATTATCCCTGTTGAAGAAAATGAAAAAAATCCTCAGGAGCAAAAACGTGAAGTTCCTGGTTGGTCAAGCTCTTTTGTCTCTCAAATAAAAGCCTGGCGTGATCGGATGATAAACCAGGAAAGTAAGACTTCTACAATGCTAGCAGATTTTGGAGATGGTGTATATGTACAAAGTGTTTTGTCTCAAGTCCTTGCTGAGACTCAATATTCTCTTCTGAGGGATAAAAAATCCGAAGGCAGACTTTTAAAAAATTTTTAGTTGTCCCGCAAAATGGATTTATTTTGTCAGTAAAAGATAGGATTTTTATGTTCGCTCACTTAGGTAAAGATTTTAAAAGGCATAAACGATTTTATCGCTCAATAACGTCTGTTGGGATACCAGTTATTCTCCAATATTTAGTATCATACAGTTTAAATTTGGTCGATGGAATTATGGTTGGACAGCTTGGAGAAGAAAGTATAGTCGCTGTCGGCGTTGCTAATCAAAGTTTATTTTCACTCTTGCTAGTTCTTTTTGGAATCGCCAATGGTGCAGGTATTCTTATTGCCCAATATTGGGGCAGCAGAAATAATAATGAATTACAAAGAATAGTGGGAATAGCTGCTTTTAGTGGTCTGTTTGTAACTGCTATATTTGTCTTCTTAGTTTTCTTTATGCCAGAACAAATCGCAAAAATTTTTACTAAGGAGCAGAAGGTGATCACACTAGTCGCAAGTTACTTTTCCATCGTTTGCTGGAGCTATTTTGGTCAAGCTCTATCAATCATATTCAGTTGTGTGTTTCGCAGCATTGGCTCTGCTCACATCCCTATGATGATTACATTTGTCAGCCTTGGAATCAATACACTGCTCAATTATTTATTAATATTTGGCAAGTGGAATGTACCAAACATGGGACTCGAAGGTGCAGCATTAGCTACTTTAATCTCTAGAATAATTGAAGCAGTGTTGTTTTTGCAGATATCATTCAGCAAAAATCATGGTTTGAAAATGCATTTAGGTCAGCTATTCAGGATATCCCCCACCTCTCTCATCAGATTTTATCAAACAGTTAGCCCTCTGGTTGCTAGTGAACTCTTATGGGCTTTAGGTGTTACTATTTACATGGTTGTTTATGGACGCATAGGCATTGAATCACTTGTTGCCATTAATATCTCCTATTCGATACAGAATATGGCATTGGTAATCTTCATGGGTTTGAATGAATCCTGTTCCACACTATTGGGTAATTTGCTTGGTGAGAAACAACAGGAACTCGCATACCAATACGCCAAACGTTTTCTGTTGACCGTCATAGGAATATCAATTGTTGTTAGTATTGGGGTTTTAATTGCCAAAGGGTTAATTATTTCACAGTATCAGATATCCAGCAAAGCTCGCCTCCTGACTGATGACCTATTAACAATTTTTGCTCTAATGTTGTGGAGTAAAGCTTGTAGTTGGACTCTTCTGATGGGAATTTTACGAAGTGGGGGAGACACACGTTTTGTGTTTCTAATTGATGCAGGAAGCACTTGGTTTTATGGTATTCCTGTGGCCATTTTAGCTGGATTAGTATTAAATTTTTCTGTTACCTGGGTCTATAGCTTAATTTTCTTAGAAGAAATATTTAAAATAGCACTTGCTCTTAGGCGAATGTTATCGAAACGATGGATTATTGGTTTCTCGTAACTTTATAGAACAAAGATTTTAAATACTATGGTAATTATGCAGAATTTATTAGAAAAAACTCCACTGGTCGGACATAGTCAAGATATCTATCAACTAGTTCAGTATCTTGAGGATGGAAAAATGCCTGAGCTACAGTTTGAAGACAACATGGCTAATCGTAAGCTAATAGAGGTTCAGAAAAGTGGTGATCTGCAATTAAAGACAATTTTTCCCGATAAATACTTAGATCAAGAATTTTGTCAGTCCGTTCCTTTCCTACCACAACAACGCCTTTTATCTGAGGAAGAATATGATAGAATCTCAGACATTATGCAAACAGTATTGAAATCGGGACAATTCACCAGTGGTCCATTCATTGAGCTATTTGCAAAAGAAGTCGCATCATTTACTAGAAGAAGACATGTAGTCCTAACAGCAAGCGGTACTATGGCTCTGCTCATAGCACTCTGTGCCATGGAAATTGGACCTGATGCCGAAGTCATTATGCCAGCAAATAGTTTTGCTGCAACGGAGAATGCCGTGTTAGCAGCTGGAGCTACTCCAGTGCTAATCGACATTAACCCAAATACTTATAATCTTGATCCAAAACAGATTGAGGCACTCATTACTCCTAGAACAAGAGCTATTATACCAGTACATTTATACGGAAACTTAGCCGATATTGATCAAATTTGGGACATTGCTAATCAGTATAAAATTGAAGTAATTGCAGATGCAGCACAGTCCTTTGGGATCAGCCGTTTGGGAGAAAAGTCTACTATGAGCATTCTCAGTTTCAACCCATTCAAGAACTTTGGTGCTTGTGGAAAGGGTGGAGCCATTGTTACTGATGATGAAGTGCTTGCTAATCTTTGTCACCAACTCAGTTATCATGGGTTTGCTCGTGGTCAGAAAAATGTCAAGGTGGCTTCATATGGCTATAATGCCCGTATGGATAACTTCCAAGCAGCTACCGCATTTGCCCGCTTTCCTTTCTTTACCTATAATGCCCTCAAAAGAAGTTATCTTGCCTATCGTTATATTCGCAAGTTGAAGTTTCTAGTTGAAAAAGGTGTATTGGCTGTTCCGGATTTTCATGGAAATCATACTTGGCATCTATTTACGGTTAGAATTTTAGGGAATTTTGACAAGAGGAAAGTTCAGAAAAAGCTTTTTGAGCAATTTCAAGTTGAGACATCTCATTATTACCCTATCTTGACACACCACCAAAATACAGTATTGAAGAAAACTTTGTTTTCCAATGTGTATTTGCCTAATACAGAAGCAGCACATAAAAGTTTGCTACATCTTCCACTACATAACCAGCTAACTCTAAGTGAACAAAATCGAGTTCTGGAGGCACTGTATGCAGTTCTCAATTAAGCATCTACCTCTCTTAAATATGCCGCAATATGTCG
The DNA here is from genome assembly GCA_030064935.1 of Crocosphaera sp. GTDB lineage: Bacteria > Cyanobacteriota > Cyanobacteriia > Cyanobacteriales > Microcystaceae > Crocosphaera. The sequence goes on from JASJEA010000210.1 coordinate 4,482, forward strand.
TATTTTCGGACTTCGATGAAACATACCTTGCACATGATATGAATAAAGCACGGGTTTCTGATTTAAGAAGGCTTGAAGCATTTCTTTTGGCTCACTCTTCGCAGTCTCGTATTCTGTTCGGATGGGTGACAGGAAGTAACTTAAAAAGCGTGCGAGAGAAAATTGATTATTATGGGTTGGAATTAATTCCTCATTTTATAGGTAGTGATCTTGGAACCGAGCTTCACTGGTTTTCGATAGACAATGGACAGGTGGAAGATCAAGACTGGGCCGAAAAAGTGCGAGATTCTGGTTTTTCTTACTCAAAAGTAGAGCTTGTGGTTACCAGTTTAGCGAAACTTGGGATTTACTTAAACCTTCAGCCTATAGCTTATCAGGGAACTTATAAACGTAGTTATTATCTTCACGCTCAAGATCCAGAAATAGACTTGATCAACATTGTCACCATTCGTTCCCATGCTAAAGCTTTATCTATTAACGTAGGAATCAACAGATGTAATCCGCAGTCCGGCGATCCTATTGACTGCTATGATGTGGATTTTATCCCCTCTTTTGGCGGAAAACGCGACATCGTCAAGTTCATACTTGATAAGGTAAGCTTGTCTGGCGAGCGTGCCTTTGCCTTTGGTGATAGTGGAAACGACCTTCCTATGCTAAAGGAAGTTTCACAAGGATATCTAGTTGCTAATGCTACTCCTGAGGCTAAATCCAAACATCCGTGTATAACCAAAACTACTTATGCAGATGGAATTTTATCTATAATCCAAACTTTGATCTAATCCCTCTTTCATCACTCTAATTAGATATTTTTGGTTAGTCAGGTAAGATAAGATTCAATTATCATACCTAAATTGTTCATAGCCACCCGATCTAAGAGATAATAAAAAAAAAGCTTTACTCCCTCTATGTCGGGATCTCCAGCCAAAAAAATCCCCCGTCATCAGTCCCTTACCTCCCCCACCGATCTCCAAAGCCTTCGTGTGGAAGAATTTTTAGTAACGAAAGCCTTATCTCCCAATTCTCAAAAGGCTTACCGTCGAGAATTGTTGGCCTTTCTCGCTATTGTAAACAAACCCTTTGCTAAAATTCAATCCCGTCACATTGTTCAATATAAAGTTCAACTGACCGAAAAATTAGCCCCTAGTTCCGTTAACCGGGCCCTATCAGCTATCAGCAGTTTTTTTGATTGGTTGGAACAAGCTTATGGCAACCCCAACCCCACCCTCACCATCCGTCAACATAAACTGCCTTTACCCCCTGCTCAAGATTTAACCGAGGCAGAATTAGAAGCCCTGTTAACCGCCCTAGAAAACCGCCCCTCTCTGACTATTATTAGAGATAAAGCCGTATTTACCGCCTTAAGACATGGACTCAGAGCAGGGGAAGTAGCCTCCTTGAATTTAGGAGATTATGATGGCATTCGCTTACATATTCAAGTAGCCAAAGATGATAGTAGTGGCCATGTCCCCCTAGATGCAGCCGGGCGCGATGCCATTAATGCCTATCTTAAACACCGTCTAGGGAGTGGAGAAACCTTCAATCCTACCGCCCCCCTATTTTTATCCCATTCCCCTATTCCCAATGCCCCCCCTCGCTTCGGCTATCAAGGCATTTACTACTTTATTAAAGAATTAGGAGAAATGGCAGGAGTCGCCAATTTAACCCCCCATCGTCTTCGCCATACCTTTGCTACCCAGTTATTGTTAACGGGTATGGAACCCCTTCACGCCCGAACCTTAACCCGTCATAAATCAGAAGTCAGTTTTAAACGCTACGCCAAACGAGCCTTAGAAGCAGCCGCCGAACGCGCCTTTTATCAAGCCATTGGAGAAGAACCCCCAACTCTTTGATGGTTACTTGTTCTTGTTGGGAAAAGGGACAAAGCCGGAGTCCTACGGCTCAAGAAGCCCCTGAAAGTCAGCTACAGAGCCAATGGTGATCCCTTGTCTTAATAATGTTTTCAGTAACTCCAAATCCTCAATTTGATTAATTCTCTCAATTAATTCGTTCGGTAACGTCTCAAACCGAACCTCTAGCACCTCAATTACATCCTCACGGCCTTTTTGAACAAGTCCCTCAATACGCGCTAACCGTTCAATACTGGTAACATAGGGCATTTGTAAATCCTCCTCGAAATTTCTAATTTCCTGTTTAAATTCACTTTCAATGGACTCTGGTAAAGTCATCATCCAATCGATCAGTCTGAATAACTCTAAGATATCTTGTCTGCTATATCCTCGTTGATACAAACTTTTCGCGATCCTCAATTTTCCTTGATAACGACCAGATATATCTTGGTTCGTTTGCTGTGTCGTTAAATGAGCAGCTACAATCACAGCAAAAGGGTTATTATCGGCTAAACTTTCGCTTCTCCCCTGATAATCGAGTAATTTGACCGCAGGAAACAAGAACTCAACCCGACACCCCCATAGTTCATTCTGATACCTATCCGGTCGCCAAGAATCCTGATCATCGGCTAACACCGCTAAACTGACCACAGACCGTCGATACATATCAAAAATACGATAATTATAGACATACATCCGTTCAGCAAAGTCAGACGATGCCTGACTCTGGATTTCGACATGAATTAGTACCCAGATTTCAGCCCCATCCCCTCGCCATACCTTAACTAATTTATCCGCTTCTCTACGACCAATTTCAGCATCCCTAACCACCTGTTGGAATTCCTTATCTAAAAATTCATACCCTCGACTCCAATTAATGTTGGCCTCAATTTCGGGGAAAAAGAACGCCATAAACGGTTGAAAGTACAGCGATAACGCTTCTTTCCAAGGATTATCATAATCGGCACGTTGTTCTGTCATTAAAGCCCCAGACTAGACTCAATTCGATTATTCTATAGTGTGCCATTGATCTGCCATTCAAAAGTAAGAAGAGTGAAAAATAGGTGAAAGTTTTTGTCTCTCCATCCCATTGTCCTGTTCTGGGTAGGTAACTCTACTCTAACCTCACTAGCTTGACCCCAACCTAAAACATAAATAACTCTACTAACTTCATAGTAGAGTTATTTAGCCTCTCACAAGTAGAGTTACTACCGTTATAATAGAGTTAAATTATAGTAGAGTTATTACAGAGTTACTAAGGAGTTATAAGCGATGGCAACGGATAAAAACAAGGTTTCAGCCTATTTAGACGATCTGGACTTTCAGCTACTAGGGGAGTTAGCCGGCAATTATCGGGTGAGCAAATCTCAGATCATCAGCCGGGCTATCCGTGCTATGCCATTACATCCTAATCCTGAAAGTGGAGTTAATACCCCTAATAATGCCGTCACTCAAGTAGAGTTACTAAACAACTCCACTATAGAGTCATTGGTAGAGAGTAAGCTAGAGTCGTTATTCAAAGGAGTTAGTAACGGTACAGTAGAGTCAGAAAAGGAAAAGGAGTTAGTAGAGTTACTTAGTAGCGTTATTAACGCTAAAGTGGAGTCATTAGTGGGGAGTCGTATTAATTCTGCGATGGCACTGCAAAAGCCAACCCTAGCCTCCTATCAAGCTGATCTCCCCACAACAGAACCATTAACCGCATCAACAGAGGTTTTCAATACACACTTAAGTCATATAGAAGAAGGACAAACAATAGAAGATGAAGAGTTAAGTTTTACCGAATTATCAGACTTAAAACGCCAAAATCAAGATATTCCCCCTCAAACTAACCCCTCTGAAGATAAAAAGGACATCTTACAGGGAGAAGGAGTGGAAGACAATAAAAATGTAATTGAAGTCGGATCTGCCACTCAAAGGTTCACCGATAGGGAAGTACAGAGAATTTTGCAACAAGAGAAGATCCTGAAAACCAGCACTCAAAATATTACTAAGTGGAGAAAAGGCCAAAGCAACCCTAGAGGGCTAAACAAGAAAATCTTGGATCACTTCAAGCCTGATGGCCATCGCTGGATAAGGCTACCCTCATGAGGAAAGAAATAGAAGCACGCTTAGGCCGTCCCTAACTAACAGATAAGCGAGAGTGCTGCGGTATCAAAAAAAGGGGTGCGATTCCTTCATCAAAGCCCCATACTGGTCATTAGATCATCCCCTGGCGATCGTCTTTCTTCCTCTTCATTCAATATAAGGTCATCATCTGAGAACTCATCATCATCCTCTTCAATGGCCATGGCCACAGATGCCAACGCCGTCGGATGCTCTAGAACATTCCTAATCTGTGCCTGATTCACTCCTTCTAAATCCATATTCAGTGAAGCATATTGTTGGATCGCTCTAGCCCAACTTAAACATTGTTCAGCACACTGGATAGCGATCCCCTGAAACTGAGGATCATTTTTATCCATCACAAACGGCAAAAAACGAGCCTCTAACGTTTGTGCAGCCAACATCTGTTGATTAAAAGGATTTTCCTGTAAATAACTAATACACTTACCCAGTCCCGAATCAGGATTCGCTCGCAGTTTAAGATGCTTATCCGTTTCTTTTGACACCATTACGCCACCTCCTGCTGCTCTACTTCATAACCAGAGAAAATTGAAAAGAAGCCCCAAACATCCGTAAACCTGTTAATTAAGTTTAGTTTCAGGAACTCCTCATTATTTTCTTTAATCTCCTTATCAATCCTTAACGCCTCTCCTAATTCCGAAGGACAAGACTTTGGCATTAACACCTCTATGCCCTCAAAATAATCCGACACCAGATCCAACAAAAATTCGGCAGCCCCACCACAGCAGAACACCCCATCAATTTCCGTCTTTGGCCGTAACGTCGAATTTAACCAATCAGACACTAACGCCCAATATTCCCGTAAACTCGTATCGTAAGCCATTGAGAGCTTCTCAACCTCAATGGCTGCTCGTTCCTTATCCGTAGACTTAGTAATCACCGACCAATTGATCTCACTGGCAATCTTTTTCGGCCAAGACCCTTGTTTCCAATAACCGTTATGTTGGGTCTTAATCGCCCGTAAGACATCGTTTCTTTGCAATCCTGCGACTTTCTGCCCCATTTTATCGGTTAAATCATAAAAACCAAGCTCAGTGGTACTGCACAGTTGACGACATAACGTGCCTTTCCTAAAAAACAAACTAGACGTATTCCGATGGCCAAACATTAAAAAGGCGACATTCTTTCTCGTAAAAGCAGACCGGTCATTCATTCCCGTCCACATCGCCAGTCCACTCCCTTCCGGGACACACTTATATCGTTCTAACTTCACCTTTAGACGTTGGTGGCGAAAATAAAACCCACGCAGGGACGACTTTAATTCCGACTCTAACTGTTCCGTTGACGTGATCTCACCGAAAGGCAGCAACACCCCTAAATCTAGACGGAACTCAGAGCCTAACTTTTCCCGTTCTGCGATCGCTCCAATGGCTCCCAAAATCTTAGGGGTAGCGATTTCCCACTTTAACGTTTTTAAATTAACAGAGGCTTTGAAATCATCAGCCACACGCCCCACTGCATGGCACTTTTCTCCCTTCTTAAACTGAATCCAAGCATTATCTTCAGGTCTTCCCATTCCAGAGTCCACAGGTAGAGAAGCAACGGACTCTGGTGGTAACGCCAAATGTTCCGGTTCCATCACCATATATTGAACATCAGATCCTTCCACTTGATAGAGAATTTTATTTAAAGAACTCCCCACATCAAAGCAGACGACGACCTTCTTAAGCGGTGTCTGGGATTTAGCCCCCTTTGATCTCTTCCGAGGGGTTTTAGTCTTATCTTCCTGCTCACCATGATTAACGACGGTTTCCATCTGAGACTCAGACTCATAGGATGATAGTAGCTCCTGCTGATCCGTTTTTAACTCAGCACTCATTGAAGAAACCCCATTCAACGTTTCGCTCATACACTCCTCATGACTTACACTCAACACATCCACTGCCATCTTTTTCGTTACAGAGGCCGTGGTTTTTTTTCTTTATCTCTCAACTTTCTAAAAAACCCCGATTTTCTTAAGACTTATTTAATGTCACTAAACGTCACTACTCGTCATTAAACGTTACTGAATTCTCCCTAACGTCACTATTCGTTATCAGATTAGCGACCCTGATCCTATTTTTGACCCGGATCTGACCCTAAATCGATGACGTATCGTAACCCTTAATAACCTTCAATAACGCTTAGTAACGTTTAGTCACCTCTAGTAACGGGCTTTTTTTACCCCCCTAGCTGTCGGATTCGACCGATTTTGCTCCCATCTAGAGTGTTAGTCTGTCCCCTTCCCGTAAGGGAAGCCAGCGCACTCCATGTTGGGACATTTTGGCTATACTAGCCAAAAGTCCCAACGGAGTCGCTGTCCAGGGGGACACCCCCTGGAACCCCCAACGGGCAGATGGGAAAAGAAATTTGTTTTTTTTTTGAGAAAATGACCACTGATAAACGCGATACTACTATCACCCTTCGAGTTACCCAATCCGAAAAGTTGGCGTGGCAAGCCAAAGCTGATCTTGTCGGCATGACGCTCTCTAATCTGATACGACAAGCTATCTCCAGAACTAAAACCTGGACAGCAGCAGACAAGTCTTTAGTTAAAGAACAAACTCGACAAATCGTTCGCATCGGTAATAATCTCAATCAGATAGCTAGGTGGGCAAATACTTATAAGTCAACCGCCGAAGCTGTACAGATTATACAAGCCTTGAGACTCGTTGAACAGTCCCTCAACCAACTATCAATGAAAGCCAATCAATCCCCAGATTCAAAACAACCAAGAAATGTTAATTAAATTCTTTGATCGTGGGACTGGCAAAGGCAAAGGTCCCGTTGAATATATCCTCAAGGAAACCGATGCACAAGGCATTATCCGAGAACCTTCCCCCGAATTAATCAAGGGCAACCCCCAACAAACCATTAACCTGATTGATTCGTTGGACTTCAAATATAAATACAAAAGTGGTGTGATCTCCTTTGCTGCATCTGATGCCCCTACCCCCGAACAACAAAACGCTATTATTAAATCCTTTGAAGAGACGGCCTTTGCCGGTCTAGAACCAGATCAATACGACATCTTATGGGTCAAACACACTCACACTGGGAGCGATCGGGTGGAATTACACTTCGTTACCCCCAGAGTTGAATTAACCTCTGGCAAAAGCTTAAACATCGCACCCCCAGGCTCTAATAAATACTTTGAACCTTGGCGTGATTATTGGAACACTTCTCAAAATTGGGCAAGCCCCAACGACCCCCAACGGGCTAGAACTTACTATCCTGGTTATCAAGCTTTAATTGATGCTCAAAACCATCGTCTAGAACTCAATGGTCAAAAACCCCTTAAACGGGATGATGCCCGTAAGATGATCACCAACTATCTAACGGGCTACATTGAGAATGGACAGATCCAAAACCGTAACGAGATCCTTACCACCCTTGAAAATTCTGGCTTTACCATTACAAGGCAGGGAGACAACTAC
>JASJEA010000208.1 GCA_030064935.1 Crocosphaera sp.
ATATATTGGTCGGGCTTTATCCGCACGCTAAAACCTTGGGGGTACTCACCTACGGTTCGATGCGTCCCCCTCGTTTATAGCGTGGGACTTAGCCCGACATCCCAGTTAACTTCCTGTATTATTGAACACTCCGCCAAATAAATCAAAGATTTTAGATAGGAACTGTGCAAAAAATTCTGTTCAAATAAAAATCCCCCAAAGCAACAGTGAACTTCTTGGGGGAGTCTAAAATAATTTCACAGAATGTTTGCAGAAGTGCCCACCTAAAATCTCTAGAGCTAAAAACAAACTAGATTTAGGTAGGGAAGGGGCTTTTCAATCACCGTTTCCTTAATCAAGATATCCCATCAATAAAGCAGGATCATCAACATCATTAGGAGCAACAGGACGGTTTCCCATCACAGTATAAGTTTCACTTACTTGTAAGTGACTTACCATAATAGGTCGTTGTCCGGAGATGGTTAAGGTACTCGATACTTCCATATCACCAGCGACAATGGGCCGAGCGGCACCAACGGACTTATAGGTACTGACTACTTTAAGATGACTGGCTTCAACAGGACGGTTTCCAGGAAGCAAACCAGGTTCAGTAATTAATTGAATACCCTGAGTTGTTGTACTGGTTTTTTCCTTCACAGATAAGGCGCTGCTTTGCTTTTCTTCAGTAGCAGTAGAACTCTTACTGCGAGTGGTTGTTTTACTGGCAGTTGTGGTCTTGGGAGTCTCTGCGGTTTGAGTACCGTTGGTTTCAGTTTTTTGGACGGTCATAATTATTTATCTCCTGAATATTATTATCATAAGCTTAGGGGATCAAGGATACCGAATACAATTGAAGACTCCGCAAGTTAAATCAGAGATTTTAGTTGGGGACTCTTTTTTGCACCGAGCAATAGTCTTACGAAGAAATGTGGTGTCCACACCGAAGAGTAAAACTTTTGTTTATCTTGCCCTCAGTAAAAGCAATAAATCTATATAGATGATTGCTTCTAGGCAAAAGGTCGTGTCTGGGCATAAAACTCTTTAACGTACCTATAAATATGCCTTTTCCAGAAGAATAGCATAGATTCTACCTTGAATATATAGCACCAACAGGTAATAACCTATCTCGGCTGAGTTAATCATAAACCGCTTTTTCCTTTTAGCCTAGTGCTGTAAAAAAACTTGACCATAAAACCCTAGAAATCAGTCTTTCTTTGGGTAAGCATTTGTCTAAGATATTAGTTATATAAATAATTTTGATAATTAGTAATTTTCAAGCCCTCTAATCTGAGTTTTATATAAGGAAATTGGGAAACAATTTACTTAAATTCGTAGTCTCAAAACCTGATTATCTCCTTTAAAACATCATAACTCCGAACTCACGTCTCTAACCGTTTAGCTGAAGCTGTTGCCAGCCCATGCTACTTTAAGTCCCTAAATTCGCAGAAATAATGCAGTAGGTTACTATGCTGAGGAGATCTAATCGATAATTTACCGATGATACCCAGGGAAAATAAAGGAATAATCTTTTAATCCTCCATTTTCTCCCATTACTTATGCTTCTGTATAATACTGGTTAAAAGCAGCAATTTCTTCCCTATTAGTTGACTCTAATTGAACATTAACCCAGTGATAATAATCCTTTAATAGTTGGTTGAGCAACCGTTGTTTAATACGACTGAGAACTCCTCTTAAAAGACCATTTCCTGTGACTTGTAATAAGGGTTTCGGTGTTAACAACATGGGAGGGGGTAAGTCAACTTCGACCGTTAAATTAGCTTGTCCTTCTAAATAGATTTTACCCGACTTATTGCGAGGCACTAATTTACCTTTTAAGGTTAAAGCAAAACGATCGTTGATATAGTCAATTCCGCGAATTTCACAATCTTCAGAGCGTAAAAAAATTGTTCCTTTACTATCAGACCAAACCCCTAAAATAACAGTAGGTTGTAGATGATAAAGATCCATAAAGTTTAAAGTACGCATTTTCAGACGAAAGCGAGAGTCTGATAAGGGTTCCATTAAATTTGGATCAGCGATCACATTGACTAACCGTTTAGGTTGTCTGAGATAGTGATGAATGGGTATGGGTGCATCTTTAACCGGTAAAGCAAGGGACTCAGAAGCTTTAAACTGAATCTTGTTTGTAAAGTTTTGATCAAGCATTGAGATTGTTATCGGTGATTTCTAGTGTGATAGGTGATACAGTACCAGGAAAGGTGACGAAATATATAATTTTCATTAAGGCTGTATTGTAACACCCCTAGACTTAAGGGATCTAGGGGTTTATGATGAGATAAATTCCTTATCTTTGGAAAAATAGGGCTTCCTAGTAAGCCATAAAAAATTGTTGTTGGGAGAAAACTTTAATGCGAGATGCCGTTACCTCATTAATTACAAACTATGATCTAACTGGCCGTTATTTGGATCGAGATGCGATGGACACCCTCAAATCATATTTTGAGTCAGGAAGCGATCGCATTAGTGTGGCTGCTTTAATTAACGCTAACTCCCCTGATATCGTCAAAGAAGCTGGTCTTCAACTTTTTGAAGAAGTTCCAGAATTAATTCGTCCAGGGGGTAACGCTTATACAACCCGTCGTTATTCGGCTTGTTTACGGGACATGGACTATTATCTTCGCTATGCCAGTTATGCCCTAGTCGCTGGCAATCCGACTGTTCTTGATGAACGGGTACTCCAAGGGTTACGCGAAACCTATAACTCCCTAGGAGTACCCATTGCGCCAACGGTTCGGGGTATCGAGATCATGAAAGAAAAGATCAAAACAATGGCTGCTGATGCTGGGATTGCAGACACTTCTTTTGTTGATCAACCCTTTGATCACATGAGTCGTGAGTTTAGCGAAATATCTGTCTAACTGACTTTCTTAAGTTGAAAAAGCGATCGCTGTTGTTTCTGGGCGATCGCTTTTCTATTAACTAATATAACCTGAGTTCGCTCTAGGTAAATTTGTCGATAATTGACTCAAGTCAGCAGTCTCAAACCCTGATTGTCTTCTTTAAAAAATCATAATTCCTAACTCCTAAGACCTAAGTCACGTAACTATGCTTTTTAGCTAAAAATTGTTAATCTAGTTAGTGTACTGTGTGCTTCATAGTGAAAAAATTTTTGAGTGACTAAAACCCATGAGTAAGAGACTGTCCATTGCAATTAAAGGGATGGCCACTTCAACATCAACTTCCCCAAAAGGCTCAACAGTTGTTGATCGTAAACCCTATCCTAACTATAAGGTTATCGTCCTAAATGATGATTTCAACACCTTTGACCATGTTGCTAACTGTTTGCTCAAATATATTCCTGGAATGAGTGGTGATCGCGCTTGGGAACTGACGGAACAAGTTCACTTTGAAGGGTTAGCTGTTGTTTGGACTGGACCCCAGGAACAAGCAGAATTCTATCATCAACAGCTACGTCGTGAAGGGTTAACTATGGCCCCATTAGAGGAAGCATAAATATGGCCCCAGAAGATAAAGGAAGGCTAGTATGGAATCATTCGACTCATGTTGATGGATTAATTCCCATTTTAGAAAAGTTGATTACTTTTACTGGTATTCGTACTGTGACTCCAGGGGTTATTAGTAGGTCGAAAGGCCATTGTCCTCAATTAAAATTACGAGTATCAGTTCCTATTCGTGGTGGATATAAGGCCATTGCACGACAAGGTAAAACAGTTCAAGAGGTTTTCATTGTAACTGATTTAAGTCAAAAAGAGTTAGAGTCTGCCATTAAACAAGTCTTAAGTTAAATGGCGTTTATGAGCAATGTTTTTTAGATTTTTTTTTATTGTCTTAATCCTAATATTCTTATTAATTGTTAACCCTTTCTCGGCTTTGGCTGATGTAGAAAGGGTTTCTTTAATTACTGAATTATTAACAGAAAGACTTAATTCTCCTCAACTTCAAGATGGTATTTTGACTATCGATTTAACTTATTTAGAGATTGATTTAACAGCAGAAAATAGTGAGTTTAAAGAGCAATTTTATCATCAAATACAAAGTTATTTAAACCAGACTGATAAACCCATTGCTTTAGATTTTAGTCATTCTCTGATTCGAGGTGATTTAATCAGTAGTCGTCTGGGTTTATCGACGCTACTTTCTCCTGAAGCTTTACCTCAAAACTTAAGTTTAACTGAACAGAAAATTATTGAATCCAATCAACAATTTTCTGCTCAATCAGTAGAAAATATGAAATCAGTTATTTTATTACGTAGTTCTTTTAATTTTAATGAAGCTGTTTTTACTGAAAAAATTGATTTCAAAAACAGTATTTTTTTACAAAAATTTGAAGCAAAAAAAACTAAATTCCAAAAAGATGTTGATTTTAGTTCTAGTTTTTTTGGCAAAAAAAGTAATTTTAGTGAATCTATTTTTTATGAAAATACTAATTTTTATAGGACTGAATTTAAAGAACAAGTAAAATTTAATAAAACCCAATTTTTAGGAGAATCTATTTTTAGTTATAGTCGCTTTAACCAAGAAAATGATTTTAGTGAAGCAATGTTTAAAAATTTAGCAGATTTTACTCATACTTTTTGGTTAGAAAAAACTCAATTTATTGCTATAAATTGCCGAAATAGAATTTTATTTTCTGATAGCATTTTTTCAAAGTTAGTCACTTTTTTGAATTCTACTTTTGAAAAAACAGTTTCATTTCGTCATGTTTATTTTGGGGCATTTTTAAATTTAAAGAATGTAAATTTGTTAGGAATAATGGACTTTAGTAATGCTGTTTTTTTTGAGAAAAAAGTAATTAATATTGAATGATTTACCTTTGATTCAAATGGGGCTAAAGTTTTAGGAAATACAGGGGAAATTGGTAAAGTAATCTATCTTCATAGTTTAGAAGAAAATGAGACAGTTTTACGTAACTTTATTGATAACTTTCGTAACTTAGAACAAATTGCTGATGCCAATCAACTAGAATATAAAAAACAAAAGTTGTTGCAAGAAAAACTATCAACAGAAATAATCAAAACCCCTTATCAAGATTATTGGAAAATAACATTTATTCAAAAGCTCAGTTATTGGTTATTCTTAAATATCCTATTATTACTCAGTCAATATGGTACAAATTTTAGTTTAATATTAGGGATTGGTTTAATTTCTGTTGGTTATTTTGGTCTATTATTTTGGGTTGTTGATCGTTGGAGACGAAGATTGCCTACACCCATTATTCCCAATTTATATGATACTATTTGTATGATTCTTAGTGGGGTTTCATTAATAACTATAGGAACCCTAGAAATATTTAGTTCTGCTGAATATCCTTTGATTACTTTATTATGTTTAATTTTGCTTTTTATGCCTATTCCTTTATTCTTAATTAGTTTAATTTATGATAAAGGAAGATATCATGATCTCATCGATACATCCTATTTTCTTTTAGATGGATCAATGCGACAATTACAATTACTAATTGTTCGTTTACCAGTGGTTCCTCAATTTCCTTTTTTCCGCGATCGCTATACTCCTTTGGTGTGGGAAAAACGTTGGAATTGGTTAAATTATTATGATTTTAGTTTGAACAATTTTATGAAATTAGGGTTTAATGATATTCGACTACGAGATCAGCATATTCCAGGTTTGATCTCTGTTTTAGTTTGGTATCAATGGACATTAGGTTTACTGTATATTATCTTATTATTATGGACCCTTTCTCGAACAATTCCCGGTTTAAATTTATTGATTTATTTGAAGTAAGTTTGTTAAATTATATTTGAATCCCTATCCTGAACATTACTTCGGGCGTTTGCTTTTTCTTTCATTCTTTACCCTCCAAGGATTTTCGATTACAAAACCTTGAACCCCTGCGGCTTCAATTTCGCTGACTACAGTTGGGATTCCTCCTAAACCTCATTCTGCTACTGATTGAACACCAAAACTTGCCTCTTCTCCCACTTGAAAAAGACTATAGCTACTATCATGAGAAGCAAAGGCAAGTTGACTAAATAAAACATCTTCTGCGTCTGTAAACAAATTTTCAACAGTAAAATTGATACTTTATGAAATGATAAATCTCAGGTTATGTAATTCTTAACTTTATGGCTAGGCAAGAGTTTTACATATCCTATTAGGTTATATAAATAATTACATTTGCCCACCGTAAAATCTAAATTCTCCATTATTCATGCAAAATTATTGCTCATCACTTGGTTTATTAATTTCTTCCTTAAAGCCCCGTAAAGTTTTACCCAAAGAAGAGCCCAACTCAGGAATTTTTTTTGTTCCAAAGATTAATAAAGCTACAATAAGAATAATAGCGACTTCCGGCCATCCCAGTCCAAACATCATTGCTCTCCAAAAGTTAAGTTATGTCTGCATTCTACTATTGAGGTACAGTCATAGTATATCCTAGGAATACTGTCTTTTGTTGCCTCTATTACTGAAACATGACGACTGTACAAACATCACCCATCACCTTACCCCTACACCCATTAATTAGTGAGTTAGCTGATGTCATTATCTCCCACTGGCAAACATACCTGGATTTAAGCCCTTATCAATTGCCCGATGGATTGGGCTATGTAGAGGGAAAACTAGAAGGAGAAAGACTCTTTATAAAAAACCATTGCTATCAATCCTCAGAATTTCGGAAAATGCACCTAGAATTAGCTAAGGTAGGACAAGGACTAGATATTCTCCATTGTGTCATGTTTCCGAACCCTAACTATTCTCTTCCCATGTTTGGCTGTGACATTGTAGCTGGGAAAGGTGGTATTAGTGCGGCGATTGTAGATTTATCTCCTACTAATCCCCAATTAACCCTATCTGAGAATTATGATCAAGCTTTATCTCAACTAGAAATGCCCAGTTTTTCTGATCAAAGAGAATTACCAGAATGGGGTGATATTTTCTCAGATTATTGTTTATTTATTCGTCCTCATACTTCAGAAGAAGAAAAATGTTTTCTTAAGCGAGTAAGTGATTTTTTAACAGTACATTGTCACCAAGCAAATCAGTCTCAACCAGTTTCTCTACAACAACGAAAATTAAACTTACAAGGACAAGAATATTATTGTCATAAGCAACAAAAAAATGATAAAACCCGTCGTGTTTTAGAGAAAGCTTTTGGAGACTCCTGGGCTAATAAATATATAACTCAGGTCTTATTTGATATTCCTAACTATTAATTTATGATAGTTAGTCGTTGTTAGTTATCAAAAAGTTAGAATTTAGAACTGAGAATTTGGATTTGATTTTACATCCTTAATATTCCATTCTACATTCTTAATTATCGTCACTGTTCAACTATTTAAGGAAGGAGTTAATAATGAATGAAAAAGCTAAATTACTAGAAACTATTGCCGGAAAAAATAGGGGTTTATTAGCAACGGAAATGGATCGGGTTAAAGTCTTGTCAGCTATCGAGCAATTAGAAGATCATAACCCCAATCCGACACCTATTAAAACCCCAGAATTATTAGAGGGAAACTGGCGCTTATTATACACAACCAGTAAAGGAATTTTAGGATTGGATCGGTTTCCTGTCTTGCAATTAGGTCAAATTTATCAATGTATCCGTATAGAAGAAGCCAAATTGTATAATATTGCTGAAATTATTGGAATTCCCTTTTTAGAAGGAATTGTCAGCGTTGCAGCTAGATTTGAAGCTTCATCAGACAAAAGAGTTCAAGTTAAATTTGAACGCTATATTGGAGGATTACAAAGGGTATTAGGGTATAAATCTCCGAATAAATTAATTAAAGAAATAGAAACAGGAAAAAAGTTTTTTCCTTTAGACTTTGCTATTGAAAATAGAGAACAAAAAGGATGGCTAGACATTACTTATTTAGATGAAGATTTACGAGTGGGAAGAGGGAATGAAGGCAGTGTTTTTGTATTAGCCAAAGAGAAGAAGTAAGAGAAGCTTAAAATGGATAAAATAACCCCAGAGGAACTTGAAAAAATTATTGCTGAAGTTGAATTGTTATCAAAACACAACGACAACCTAGCTCGTCAGGATGTTGAAGAAATTTTGCAAACTCTTAACTTATCCCCAGAGCTTCTCGATGAAGCAATTGTTAAGGTTCGTCGTAAAGAAACACTAAACCGAGAAAAAAAACGCAATTTACAAATATTTATGGGGATGGTTTTTGTCTTGGGTATTACTCTGACAAGTATGATCTTACTTAATCAAAACTATCAACAACGTTTACAGAAGATTACCATTTACCAAAGTCGTCTGACTTTGTCTGAGGATAATGGGGACAATATTCAGAAGATTAACCGTCAAAATAACACTGAAATTGTCTATCGTGTCACCCTGCAAAATGCTCCCTTGGGTGAAAAATTATCATTAAGTTGCCAATGGATTGATCCTCAAGGAAACCTGTCTCATCAGAATGTCTATCAAACCCGTAAAATTGATAAGCAAGTGTGGACAACTTACTGTCGTCATCTAATTGGTAATGCTTCTCCATCAGGAACTTGGAAAGTAGAAATGTTTTTAGGCGATCGCTTATTGAGTAAGAATAATTTTCAAGTCCAATAAATATTATTAATAGATCATAAAACAGTGGGTAAACAGTATCAATGGTTAGGTTATTGGGGATTAAATCAAGATCAAGCGGTTGAAAAAACTTTGAAGGTACTTTTTCCCCATATTGAGACTGGTTATCAGTTACAAATCCTCAATAAAAGTAAAAATATTTCTGGAAAAATTGCTTACTTTGGCGAAACTTTACTAGACACCAAATTAGGTAATATAACAGTAATTTCCTTTGCGGCTTCTGGGATTAAAAATGCTTCAGATGCTTGGATAAAAATAGACAAAGATAACTTAATTTTGGGACGGGATAGCTTTGGTAGAGTTCCTAGTTATTGGACACAAATTAATCAAGGTATTTGGTTTTCTTCCCATTGTCAATTATTATCACCTATCTTATCTTCTCAAAGAGTTAATTTAACCGCATTATATAATTATACTTGTTTTTCTTATGTCCCAACGCCTTTAACTCCTATTGAAGGAATTTTTTCTATCAATGCAGGAGAAGAAATTAGATTTTTTTATGGAAATAATCAAGTTAGTTATAGTAAAAAGATTATTCATCAATGGCAATCTCTACCTAAAACAGTTAAGGAAGAAAAACAAGCGATTCCTCAACTACAAAGATTACTTAAACAATCCGTAGAAAATCAATTAGAAGGAATCACCAATGAACCAGTGGGAATATGTTTATCAGGAGGACTTGATTCATCAATTATAGCAGCTTTATTAGTTAAATTAGGCGTTAAAGTTCGTGGTTATACATTAGAATTTGACAAGGATAAATTTTCAGAATATCCTTACGCAGAAATAGTGGCTAAACATCTTAATATTCCTTTAGTTAAAGTTAAAATTACTCCTAAAAAAATAAAAAACAATTTAATTAAAACAGTGCAGGGTTTAGATTTGCCTTTTGGTGATAGTGTTACTATCCCTTTATCCCTATTATACCAAACGGCCTGTCAAGACACTGAGATTATTTTTAATGGGGAAAATGGAGATCAATTATTTGCTGGTTGGACAAATAAACCCATGATTGCTTCTAACATTTATCAAGTTCAACATCCTGAGTTTAAAAAAGATTTTAGTGACCAATATTTACAAACTTTTCATCGTCTTTATGGTTATGAAAAACGAATATTCACTGCAAATGTTTATCAAAAATTATCCTTAAATCAACCCAAAAAGGCTATAATTTCAGCCTTGGAGAAAGAATTTTCAACTTGTTTATTAGATCGTTTACGTCGTGCCACATTAATGCTCAAAGGTGCACAAAATATTCAGCCTCGTGCTACTTATTTAAGTAATGAAAATGGTTTATGGGTTCGCTCTCCTTTTTGTGATATAAAGTTAACTCAATGGACATTTCAAACATCTGAAAATCTATTTTTAAAGCAATCTTGTGAGAAATATATTCTTAAAAAAGCGGTTGAATCGTGGCTACCTGATGAAATTGTTTGGCGCAAAAAAAGAGGTATGGGAGTACCTTTAACTTCTTGGTGTTTAACATCATTATGGTTAACCCTTGGTGATTGGTTAAATCCTAGTATATTAAAAGCTGAAGGAAGGATTATAGAAAATTTTCCATTACAACTTATTTTAGGACAAATAAGTGGCCATCTAAGGGGTAGAAGAATAGGAGAAATTCTCTGGTTATTATTGATGTGGGAAGTTTGGCGTGTTAAGGTTTTGGGAGAAGACACAGCCAAGGTTCCCTTACTTAATCCTTTTTATATCCCTCCCTCTGTTTGGAAAAAATATGCTAATATCAGGGTAAATTATCTCGGAAATTATGAATAATTAGAAGAAATTAACTTTAAACTTTTCTTAGTCTTTTTTTATGACAGTTCCAGCTTTTCCACTAATTAACATTAATGATGATATGACGGAAATTTCTCAGATCCAAAATAGGCCATTTTCTCCTCAACTAGCTAATAGTTTGTTGAGTTACTATGGCTCTCCCCTTTATGTCTATCAATCTGACCTATTAAACCACAGCATATCCCATATTACCTCTAGTATCCCGTATGCTAACACATTTTTTCAATTTGCAACAGTAACGAATGGAAATACTGAACTTTTAAAATTATTTAATTCCCAAGGATGGGGAGTTCATGCGAATACACCAGGAGATATTTATTTAGGTTTAAAAGCAGGTTTTTCTGGTGAGAAAATTGTTTATAGTGGTAGTAACTTAAACCCAGAAGAAATGGCACAAGTATTAAAATGGGGAGTGAGAACTTTAAACTTAGATAGTTTATCGCAATTAGAATTATTATATAAAATTCATCAATCATTTTCAGGTGATTTATCTAGCTTAAAATTAGGGTTACGATTAAACGAACCTAAGCTAATTAAAGATAGCAGAATTGGAGTACAACCCCAAGAGTTTCCTGAAGCGATAAAAATAGCTAAAAGCATAGGATTAAAAATACAAGGATTACATTTTTATCGAGGAACTGGAACCAATGCAACTCAAGCGTTTACCCAAATCATTGATGATGTTATAGAGATAGGTAAATTATTACCTGACTGGGAATATTTAGATTTTGGAGGAGGATTTGGCTATCCTTATCATCATGATAAAATTGCTTTTGACTGGCATGAATTTGGTCAAGAATTGAGTCATAAATTAAATAAATTGTCTAAAGCAATTAAATTAATTATTGAACCAGGAAGAGCCGTAATTGCTAATTGCGGCACACTGTTAGCTAAAGTCGTTTCTGTGAAATGGCAAGGTAATAAACAAATAATTGGAGTGGATACAACAGTAGGTAATTTATCGGTTCCTTCCGTTCATGGAGGGTATAGAAAAATTATTAGTTGGCAAGAAAAACCTCAATCATTATGGTTAACTGATGTTTGTGGAAATACCACTTATTCACGGGATTATTTAGGTAAAAATTGCCAACTTCCTGCATTAGAAATTGATGATATGATTGGCATTTTAGATGTGGGAGCTTATGGTTATGCCATGTCATCTCATTTTCTCCATCGTCCCCGTCCCGCAGAGGTTTTATTAGATAAAGAAAGTCATCGATTAATTCGTAAACGAGAAGACTATCAAGTATTAATTGACAATCAAATTTTAGCTTAAAGGGGTAACTATTTTATGAGATGTATCAACTGTGGTAGAGATAATAAGTTAAAAGACCGTATAGCCAATAATGGTCGTTGCTATTATTGTAACCATCCATTTGCTTTTGAACCAACAGACATGAGAGTAAAAGCAAAATTTACTGATCCCTTTTTTGCTAAACTTTTGACCGATATTTCTGCTGAGAATACATTGTTTTTTACAGGCCAACAATTTCAGTATTTTTTACATAAAAGATTGAAGGGTAAGTCTGGTAATGGTGGTTGTGGTCCACTCATACCTTTCTTTATATTTTTTCATATTATTCTGCTTGCCGTTCCATTGTTTTTATGGATTATAAATTTACTATTTGTTATAGTCTTTTATAGAGTTAGTATATCTGAAGATAATAATTATCAAATTCGCAAAGCTTACTTAAAGACATTGATTATATATGGGATATGTATCCTAGTAATTGGTATTTTTATAAGCATTATTTTGGACTCATTTATATCTTTTACTTTGTTTACTCTTTTAGGAATGGGTAGTATTTATTTAGGACTTATCACCCAAATCAATACAAAAATATCCCAAATTATTGTTGTTTCAGAAAACCAAGTTAAT
>JASJEA010000020.1 GCA_030064935.1 Crocosphaera sp.
CTTCTGACTTCTGACTTCTGACTTCGTTAATGGTCGCGATTCATCCCCAGCTAAATCTAGTATATTTTTAGCTAAGGAGATTTTAGCTGGGGACTTCTCCCGACATTTCTGTTAAAGTCATATAGTTGCCTTGGGACACCCTGGCATTTTCGTGGGGTTGACTAATGTAGGGT
This sequence comes from Crocosphaera sp., assembly GCA_030064935.1. GTDB lineage: Bacteria > Cyanobacteriota > Cyanobacteriia > Cyanobacteriales > Microcystaceae > Crocosphaera. The sequence goes on from JASJEA010000020.1 coordinate 174, forward strand.
TCCCCCTCTACATATAAGGGAGTTTGGGGATAATTTTGGTCTTTGTTGGCATTAAGGGCAATGGGGGGTTCTAATCTTGGTTGTGAGTTACTTGTATCAGGCCATTCTCTCGATTCCTCTTGGGAAAAATTAGAGGTATTTTGGCCAGTTAATTCTAGACTAGGCTCTTCTTCTATAATTTCTAGGGCCGGTTCTCGATTTTGTTTGGCATTAGAAACATAAGTAAACATTACAACACAGGTTAGTAGAGATAGAGTAAGTTTAAATTGCATAAATAATTCCTATAAAAATTGCGCTTACTGAATATCGACAATTAATAATTGAGGTTTATGGGTTTCAATAAATTTTAATAATGTGCCAAAATGCCGACGAGAACTCAAACCAATACAACCGGCGGTTCCATCCTCTCCATTGCTCTTATTATAACTCGGATCATAGTGAATTCCTAAGGCACTTCTTCCAGTCGAAAATTGAGGATAAACCGGTAAAAAACGCTCTCCTACTTCAGCTAAAGTCCCTGGAACAGTATGGGAACTGACGGTATAATTTCCATCGGGTAAAGGGGCTTCAGTTCCTGCTTGATTACGGTTACGAGTTTGGGTAAAATAGCGGCCGGCAACGGTTTCAAAGGTATATTTAAGCTGTCCTTGATGATAAACTCTCAATAAATAAATGGGATTTTTTTGTTGATTTCTCATCCCTGATGGCACTAAGTGTAAACAAGTATTACAAGGTCGTCCCATGTTATAAGCTATTGCTTGAGATTCGGTAGTTATGCCTAAATTATTAATGGTCATTAAGGGAGATAATAATCCCAATAACAGGGAAGAAAATAACCAGCGATTCGTCATCTTTAATTCCTTAATATTTATATCTGTTAACAACACTGTCCAACCCATTCTCAAGGTTTTGGAACAGGTAAATTTATTACTATTCGTCAACAGCTAAACTTAAAAAAGTTTGGCCTTTTGCATTCCAGAAAAAAATGCAATCTTCTCACTCTCTCACCACCTAAGTTAACACCCAATATATCTCTGGGTTCTAATGAGCCATAATATTCTTCTGGTTTTCTTTATACTTCCTGGAAATTAGCAGTTTTAGTAATTCTTTTTGATGTGAATTATTTTTACTATTTTTTTCGTGAACTTTTCAGATTTTTGAGTTTTTGTTTAAGATTTTTGAAGGAGTCGGTTCCCACAATGTCTGCTACTTGTTTAGCTTGCTTATTTTTATCAATTTCAATTTTCAATTCTTGAACTTGTTGACGTAGTTTTGTTTCCCTTATTTCTACTTGTTTGGCCATGTTTTGAAACACCCTAGCCAATTGACCTAATTCATCTTTTCTCTTAGCAACTTCATCTAAACTTTCAAGGGTAAAAGATTCATCTTCAACAGCAGCAGCAGCTTGAGTGATTAACTTCACCTGTTCAATGTACTTCGACATAATTTGATTTTTTTCATAAATTTCATTCTCCAAATCTGTTGAATGCTCTGTAATAGTATCGAGAAGAATTTCTAGATCTTCCTGTTCATCTTTTAACGCTTCAATTTCTTGGTGAAGGGTTGTATTTTGCTCAATCAGTTCTGCTTGCGAAGGTTTTTCTTCAATCATAATCAATATTTATTCTAATTCTAGGGTCAAACTTGGCATTAATCGCTGTAGATTTTTTAAAGATTTTCCTTGCCAAGGAATACTATTAGAACCTTTGACAGCAATGCCAATATTTTTTTTCTTACGAATACTAATTACAAATTTTGATAACATACTAATTCCCGAACTATTGAGAAACTCTAATGCTTTTAAATCTAGGGTAATAATTTCAGGATCTTGTGCTGCTAAGTCATTAAGTAAATCAACAATGGGGGCATATTCTTCCATTCCACCCAATCTTAATGAGCCTTGAAAAGTCACAGTAATAGTATCCGCATCATAAGAAACACAATAGTCTTCGTTTTTAACTTCCATAATGATAAGCTCCCGTATTTTTATTTGTATCAATTACACTTCCAATCTTACCATAGTATTAATCATTAATATGCCACTATTTTGTAAATTATGTTCAATTTTCCAGCCCAGACTTGCTCCATAATCACAGCAGATTGTAATCAATCCTAACCCTGAAGCATTACTTTCTTCTTCTTCGGCTAATTTTTCCATGTGCATCACATATAATTCTTCAGGATCATTATTAACTAAGTCATTAATGATTTTTTTAAATTTAGGCCAATCCGGAGATGCGATACAATTTGTAGAAAACAAAATAACTGTTTCATTTAACAAGTGTATGCCGAACTTAATGGTGCTATGAATAGTCTCGTTATGAAATTTCATCGCATTTTCTAATAATTCATTAGCAATATAACTAACCGCCCCTTTAAGTTCTTTCTGTCTTTCTAAGCTACTGGGATCGTCTTCGGTGGCTGGAAAAAATGTGGTTAAATAATCCGCCACAAAATCCGCCGATAGGCCATTATTTCGCCAACGTTGTTTGAGAGGAATAGAGGAAGGAGAAAAACTAATGACCAAAAATTGCTGACTATCTGGTAAATTCTCCTGAAAATCTCCATAAATTTCGCTATTTTCCATAATTGACTGTTGTTTACTTAAGTGATAAGTGTGACTTTTTTCATCAAAGTCGAAGCCATCTTCGACAATGACAATATTTCGACAGCAGCACCCATTTCGACGGCTGCCTTAGGCATTCCATAGACAACACAACTGTGTTTATTTTGGGCAATGGTGTGCCATCCTCGACGACGCAATCTTTGTAGTCCCATTGCTCCGTCTCGCCCCATTCCTGTCAGTAAGACAGCGATACCTTTACGACTCCAATATTGAGCTACACTCTTACAAAACACATCAATAGAAGGACGATAGGGATAATCAGGAGGCTTCCTAGTGTATGTTAGCGTTAAATTGGGGCGTAATACTAAATGATCATTGGTTCCTGCTAACAAAACTTTACCTGCTTGCAGCGTACTCCCTTCAGAGGCTAACACAACCGATAACGGGGTTTGTTCATCTAACCATTTGGCTAACCCAGAGGAAAACTGAACATCGACGTGCTGAATAATCACAATGCTGGCTTCAAAATTTGCGGGCAACTGAGATAAAATGGTGGCTAAAGCTTTTGGTCCTCCTGTAGAAGCTCCAATGATAATCAGTGGGGGCAAGTTTCTTGGTGGAGTAGATAATTTATTAATAATCGCTTTTCCTGGTGAAATTGCTGATTGAGGGGGAATTGAGCGCTTTGGATTGAGGCTTCCTGTAACAATGCCAATGGTGGCAATTTTATTTAACAAGGTTTGGCTTAATAACTTTTCTTCTAAAACCCCCAATACGGGAGTGCTAACAACATCTAAAGCCCCATAACCCATAGCTTCAAAGATTTTGCCAGAATTCTTCTTAACATTCGCTGTGACGATGAGAATGGCGCAGGGAGAATGTTGCATAATCATTTGGGTAGCTTCTACTCCATCTACCTCCGGCATAATGATATCCATTAGGATCAGATCCGGTGTATCTCTGGCACAATAAGAGATCGCACTTCTCCCGTTATAGGCGACCCAAGCAACATGATAGCCAGGAACCGAAGTCACGACACGCTGCAGTGCTTCTACTGCCATCACCATATCATTAACAATTGCAATCCTCATGAGGGGGCTTTGATCTCTGTTATTTTTGCTTAATTACCAATAGAGTGATGTCATCATAGACGGTTTGGGTATCGATGTGTTGCCTAACATCATTAATAACCATCGCTTTGATCTCTTGTGCTGATTGTTCCCAATTTTGGCTAACAACTTCACATAAACGTTCTAATCCATATAACTCTCCGGCTGGATTTTCTGCTTCAGTGATACCATCGGTGTATAAAACCACCACATCTCCAGGGTTTAATAATATCTCAGTTTCTCCTAAAAAGTCACTAATGTCTTCTTCTAAACCTACAGGAAATCCTAAATCAATGGTATCAACAATTTCCACGGCTCCTCCTTTTCTAACAATAATCAATGACTCGTGTTGGCCACTCAACCGTAGGCAATTATTTTCATAATCTAATAAAGAGAGGGTTAAATTTTTATCCGAATTAATTCGTTCTACGTTGTCAAAAATTGTGCGATTAATAACTGCCATAAATTTCAAAGGATCTGTTTCATTTTGAGTCATTAAAGTGCGAATAGCTGTTTGCACCATAATCATTACTACCCCACTTTCTAAACCATGACCGGTTACATCTCCAATGCCAATTTTTACCCGACCATTGTGATTTAAAACATCGTAATAATCTCCTCCCACATCTGTTGCTGGCTCCATAAAACCAGCAATCTCTAACCCTTCAATTTCTTGAAGCTCCTCTGTTTTTGGTAAAATCATTTGCTGTAGTCTGCGAGTAATGTCAATCTCTGCACTGAGGCGTAGATTTTCTTCTTTTAGTTTTTCTTCGGCTTCTTTACGCTTTAATAAGTTATTATAAGCCATCGAATGATAACGAATACGAGCAATTAGTTCAACTTGAGCGGGTAATTTCACTAAATAGTCATTAGCCCCTAATTGAAATGCTTCGGCTTTGACTAAAGGTTCTTCTTTACTCGAAAGAACGATTAAAGGAACGTCATGGGTAGGTGCATCTTTGGCTCGCAAAAATTTAACCAACATTAATCCTTCCATATCCGGCATCAGTAAATCCTGTAAAATGACGGTGGGATTAACTTCTTTTGCCCTTTGTAAGGTTTGTGTAGGATCACGACAGTAATGAAAGATAATATCGGTTTCTGTGGCCAACATACGGCGAATCGCTTCGCCAATGGTGGGTTGATCGTCGATTAAAAGAACAACAATGGGAGAATCGGTCATTATAAACGATGATGTAGAGCATCGAGTCAAGATGTTAGAGATCAAGCACTGTTAACCGCTATATAAAACTTACTCATTATATCTGATCAATGCTCTGAAGAATTGGTAAATTAGAATGTAGAATTTAGAATTACCTCCCCCTCAAGTTCGAGGATAGCCTAAATTCTTTCTTCTATTTTAGCGATCGCTTTGCTTGAATAAAATCTGAAGAAAAGATTAATGTTTTTCGGCAATAACAGCTAAGAATATAGTTATTACTATTAGTATGCTCTTTTTTTGTCTTTTCAACACTGCCTTGACTTCTAGAGAAACATAGGATAAGGTTTCGTCAGTATATACTCCTACTATTATTAATCCGTTCCTAAATTACTTACTATAGTTTTGAGTTAACCAGTGAGCTAGTGAGGGAAACTGATAACATTATGCGATTAACCCGTTCTTTACTCCCAAGTTTAGCCATTTTGGCTAGCACATCCCTAATTAGCATCAGTCCTAGTTTTGCTAACGACTTAAAGCCCCTTTTCAATGATTCTGAAGGGATTATAGTACCGGAAGGCCCGGTTGAAATTTATGTTCCCCCACCCGAAAATAATACTGCTGGCACTTGTGCAGCCTTAATCAAGCCTATTGTTGATAATATCATCAGTCCCTATGAAAAACATTGGGGAATTTTAGTAGAAAAATTAGACGATGGGACTCTTTTATATTCCCATAATGCAGATAGACATTTTATCCCTGCTTCTAATAACAAAATCTTTACCACTGCTGCTGCTTTACAATTAAAAAGTCCTCAGTCTAAAATTGGCTCAAAATCTCTCCAATCTTGGGTTAATGTTACCAATGTCAGAAGTAACAACTATTACGCTGATACTTTGTTACGTCATATTGGGGGACAACAAGCTGCAAAAAATGCTTTGGCTAAATTAGGGGTTGATCCCAGTGATTTTCGTCAAGTAGATGGCTCAGGGTTATCTCGTCGCAATGTGGCCACTCCTCGTTCTTTAGTGACGATTTTAAGAGCCATGTACTATACACCCCAAAGGGATGTATTTTATAATTCTTTACCGGTTGCTGGAGTAACAGGAACCCTTCGTAACCGTATGAAAAGTACCCCCGCACAAGGAACAGTTCATGCTAAAACAGGCACGTTAAGAGGAGTAAGAGCCCTATCGGGGTACATGAAACATCCCCACTTTGGTATGGTTGTATTTAGTATTCTTGGGAATAATCCTAATATGTCTGGTTCTTCTCTGATTCGCTCAATTGATAAAGTTGTTCTACAATTGAGTACGGTTCGTCCTTGTGATTAGAGAAGACAGGAGGAATTAAGAATTTGATTACTTTTTGATTCTTGATTCTGCATTTGCTTCCCCTCCATCTTCCAACACCTGCCACTCCGAAAATATTGTGCGGTCAAACTGACGAGATCAGTGCTTGAGTTGCTAAGATATGTCAATAAGTTGCAATTGTTGCAAATTGCTCTTAAGAAAGACTATCATAAATAATTGATAGAATTTAAAGAGCTATATATTATGCCTCCTTACACTGCTAACTCCCTGAAAGCTGAACTTAATGCCAGAGGGTGGCGTTTGACTCCACAACGGGAAAAGATTTTGCACGTCTTTCAAAACCTTCCTAGAGGAAACCATTTGAGTGCGGAAGAATTATTTGAACTATTAGAAGAACGAGGGGAAAGTATTAGTTTATCGACCATTTATCGCAGCGTAAAATTGATGTCTCGTATGGGTATTTTACGAGAGTTAGAATTAGCGGAAGGTCATAAACATTATGAGTTAAATCATCCCCATCCTAATCACCATCATCACATGGTTTGTATTCAGTGTAATCGAACCATTGAATTCAAGAATGATTCTATACTCAAACACAGTTTAAAACAGTGTGAAAAAGAGGGATTTCAACTGATAGATTGTCAATTAACTGTCATGACGATTTGCCCTGAGGCGATTCGTATGGGTTGGCCATCTTCTCTTCCTAGTAACTGGGTATGTACCCGTATGATTTCCGATGAACATTCCCATCATTCAGAGGATAATGAGTCAGAATAGTTAGGCTGAAGTTCCTAGCTCAAAGGCTAAAGCTTTTTTTTTCATCATTTGAAATATGTTATAAAACCCGTTAGCCCGAGAAGGGGTTAAACTAACGTTAAGCCCCGTTTCTTCGATAAAGTCAGGGGTAACTGCCACAATTTCGTTGGGGGTTAATCCATTTAATCCTTCTATTAAGAAAGCCACTAACCCCTTGACTAATTGAGCGTCTGAGTCCCCTTTATACCATATTTTGCCATCCTCAAAATCGGCGGTGATATAAACTTGGGAAACACAACCTTGAACCTTATTTTCTTCTGTTTTACCTGCTTCTGGCATAGCTTCCAATTTCTTGGCATACCAGAGTAATTGTTCGTAGCGTTTTTTAGGATCAGAACGCTTTTTAAATTTTTCAACAATGCGAGCTAAATTAGGGGGTAAAGATGTTTGGGGAGAGGACATAGATAAAGGTTAAAAACTAGAGATAAGCCTAGACAGACCTAGGCCATATTGTAGCAAATTTTGTTTTTTACGATCAAGAGAGTTTAAGGAAATAATTAGGGATTTACTCTTATTAATCTGCTCTAAAAGTGGGTTATTAAAACTGACAATAATTGATTTCTTTATCTAACAACTTTTCCTTTTAAACCTTAGTTCGCTCTAAGGTAATTTGTAGACAACTGATTCAAATTGATAAATATCTAGTCATCCTGCCTAGAGATATTATTGCCAACTGTCTGGGTACAACCGAATCCCCATCTATCATCTTCGATGTAGATGGGGTGTTCTCAAACATCTTATTCGTTATTCATTGACTTCAACATCCACCGTTGCTTCTGCTGCATCAGGCTCGCTTTCTTCTTCTTTTTTCTCTTCCTCTAAACTTCCTTTAGGGACTAATTCCACAGTGGCTTTTTCTTGTAACCAATTAAGGGTTTTTTCTGTGGTCAATTGTTCTTCAACCACTGAACGCAACTTATCAGGATCAACCTCTTGTCCTTCAAGTTGCTCTTTAATTTCGTTACTTCTTTCCTCGATTTCTGCTTCTTCAAGATTGAGGGATTCTACTTTAAAAATTTCCTGGAGGATCAAAGTTTGTTTTAACCTTTCTATGGCTTCAGGACGAGCATTTTCTCTCAACCGTGGTAGGTTATCCTGGGTAAAGAGTTGCCCTAAATCAACCCCCATTTGTTCCATTTGCATAGCGGTTTGAGTCAAAACTCGATTAATTTCTTCTTGGACTAAAGTATCGGGAATATCCACTGTACAAACTTTGGTTAATTCTGAAGTAATGACATTATGAACACTCTGTTTAGTTTCGTTTTCTGATGACTCTTTAAATTGCTTTTCTAAAGACTCTCTTAGTTCAGCAATGGTTTCATATTCACTAACTTCTTCAGCAAAATCATCATCAACTTCGGGCAATTCTTTGGCCTTAAGTTCTTTTAAGGTAATGGTAAATGTAACAGGTTTTCCGGCCAAATCTTCTCTAGGATAATCATCAGGAAAGGTTAAGGGTAAAGCCTTGGTTTCTTCAGGTTTCATCCCTACGATACCTTCTACCATTCCTTCAATAAATTTCCCTACTTCTAGATCAACTCGGAAGTCTGTTCCTTCCACCCCTTCAATGGGTTCCCCTTCTCCTTCTCCTTCGGGATTTGAAACCCCTTTATAGTCAACAATGGCGACATCTCCCATTTCAGCCCCACGATCTTCAACGGGGACTAAAGTGGCTAATTTTTCTTGACGTTCTTTGAACCAGTCTTCTAGCTGTTGGGGATCATAAACCGTTTCTTCTGCTTTGATGGAGAGGGTTTGATAGTCCCCTAATTCTACTGTTGGGGGGACATCAACGGCTGCCAAAAAGGTAAACGGTTCCCCTGGGTTAAATTTATCGACTAACTCATCTAAACTGGAGCGTAAACTATAATTGCCAATGGATTCAATGGATTCTTGTTCGATGGCTCTTTCTAAGCTCTTTTGTACTAAATCTTCTAAGGTAACTGCTTTAATATAACGAGGGCCTAACCGTTGCAAGAGAATAGTTCGAGGAACTTTCCCTTTACGAAACCCAGGAATATTGGCGGTACGAGCTAAATTCTTAACCTTGGTTTCATAGGCTTTTTTGCCGGCTTCGGCGGGAATTTCGATTTCTAAGCCAATTTGACTATCGGGCAGTTTTTCCTGGGTGACTTTCATAGAGTTTACGATTTCGGACAATTTACTATCATGCCATTTTTTGCCATCTTGAAGCAAGCTCTAAAATAGCTTTTTTATTTTAACCTGAGTCTTTGTTCATGGGTTAGATTTTGAGTGAGTATTAGGGAAAATTTAAGATTTATTGAGTTCTTTTTCTAAGGTTAAAGTCAATTTATCAGCAATGCCTTCAATCCAGTTTTCATCTTGTTTGGTGTAACTACGAGGGACATTCGCTCCTAAAATGATTGCCCCATTTTTTCCTAAAGGTTGACAAATTACTCCTTGTGTGTTTAGGGGCAAGTAATCAAACTCAATTTTTCCAGGATAAAGGGTTAAATTAACTAAATAGACAGGTTTTTGAGTATCAAGAACCCTTTGCAAGATTTTACCTGGGTTAACTTGAGAATTTTGACCTAGAACACCTCGGCGGAGTAACACTTGATCCTGATAATAAACGACTAAAGACCTAGTAACTGTATTAGTTAAGAATAGATGAGAAGCCCAAGCCAATTCTGTTTGAAGAGAATCAGATAAATCAGAGGCAAATTCTAAACCTTCTTCCCCTTCTAAGGTAACCGCATCAGGCGATCGTGGTTGGATTTGTTGCCAAATTAATCCTACTAAAATCAAGACACCACTTAAAATGACCCCCAAGACATCCGATCTAGCTTGAGACTCGGTTAATTGTAGGGTCATCAAGCGATTAACAAGTAATAAAACCCCTCCTACACTGCCAGCAAATAGGGGAATCAAGCGTAAAATTCGATTGGGATCTGATTTCATTTTTTGTTGTCTAAATAATTAATTAAACTATTTTATCGTCAAGTTGAGTGGACTCAAACGCCAAAAATTCCCCATGCTTGTACAATGGAAGGTGGAAGATTGGAAGAAACCTATGAACGATAATGCGACTTCTACTCAGCGAGCGGCTGATAAAGTGGAAATTTCTATTCATCTCGATGCAGAAATTTTAGAACAACTAAAACACCTCACCAATGATCCTAGTCGTATTATTGAAACAGCGATTAAGCAATGGTTAAATGGGGAGCGAGATAGAGATGATGATTTAACTCGTACATTTCGCCGCAACCCCCCCTTGCCCCCACGAGGAGAATGGAACGATTAGGAGTTGATTATGTGGCCAAATTCTTAGAAAATCCTAGCATTACTTAGTAATATTAGCCTAAACATTGAATAAATGGCTAATTTTTTTGTTTTTGGCCATAAACATCATACAATCAACTCCATTCAGCCATAACTTCTCGTATCAAATTTTCTAGGTGAAGGATTTGAGTAGTAAATGACGCGCTGAGGTTTAGATGAACAAAGAAAGAGTAAGGGAAATTTTCTTATTTTGCTTGAGTTTAGGGTGTATTTTCGGTTGTATTCCTCTGCTCTTGGGTAAATTTTTTCTAGGTATGTATTTATTTCTGGTTGGGAATTTTGTCGGACTCATACCGGGAATAATTGCGGTTTTACTCGTGGATAAAATGATTATCTTCAAAGAAAAAGAAAGAAGAAGATTGATTGAGAAGAGACAAATTAGAAAAATACCGAAACCAAGTAATCGAATCCTAGAAATTGGGATGATTGGGGGATTAATATTAGGTTTATTGTTGGGAATAGCCTTTTTTTATGTAGTCGGATTTATAGGAACAGGGTTAGGAGATAGTCATCATTCTGTAGTTTCTTTCTTGGTAGGTTTAGGAATGGGAGTAGTATTGGGACTTATTCTCGGTCTATTGGTTGGTATTATTATGAAACTAATGGTGAAAACTAATCTTATTTAAGTGTTTCAATCTCATAGGTAAAAACACCATAAAAACCGAAGAAATAGCAAGGTGAAAAAGATTAGATAAGATGAGTATTATGATTGTAAATAAAGCTAAAAAGGGTTTGAAGTGGAGATGGGGGAAAGAATAACAGAAAAAAATTTTTTTTGATGATCAACTTATTATTGAGTATTTTTTTGATATTTTATAGGATGTTTACTTTCCCTTACTTTCTACTATGTTTATTTTATCTTTTGAATATATTTTAATTGCTATTGGATTGTTATTACTTATTAGTGCTTTTGCCAGTAAATTAGCGAATAAATTTGGGGTTCCTGCGTTACTTTTATTTTTATTGATTGGAATGTTAGCTGGTTCGGAGGGAATAGGTGGTTTAAGTTTTGAGAATTATTATATTGCTAAGACTATAGGAGATTTAGCCCTCATTTTTATTTTATTTACTGGGGGTTTAGAAACGAAATGGAAAAGTATTCGTCCGGTGCTTGTACAAGGGTTAATTATGTCCACCGTTGGTGTCGCTTTAACCATGTTTTTTTTAGGCTCTTTTGCTTGGTTTATGTTGGGTTCTTTTTCTTCAATAAGGGTGGGCTCTGATGGGATTAACTGGTTGGACGGGTTACTGTTAGGGGCGATTATTTCTTCAACCGATGCAGCCGCAGTTTTTTCTATTCTTAAATCCAGTAATTTAAAGCTCAAAGGGAACTTACAGCCATTATTAGAGTTAGAATCTGGTAGTAACGATCCCATGGCCGTCTTATTAACCACAACTTTAGTTAATATAGTGAAGACTGGAGATATTTCTTTTCTTAATTTAGCTATTACTTTAATTGCCCAAATTATCATAGGAATTATTGGAGGTTATGGGTTTGGCCGTCTTATGAATTGTATAATTAATAATATCAAAGTCAATGCACAAGGCTTATATCCTGTTATCAGTCTCGCACAAGTATTATTAATTTATAGTGTCATAAACCTTTTACGAGGTAACGGTTTTTTAGGGGTTTATGTGGCAGGTATGGTATTAGGAAATAGTAAATTTACCTATAAAAGTACCATCCTTGATTTTCATGATGGCATCTCTTGGTTAATGCAAATAGGGATGTTTTTATTATTGGGACTTTTAGTGTTTCCTTCGCAACTGATTGCAGTGGCCCCCATTGCGGTAATTATTGCTTTATTTTTAATGTTTGTGGCCCGTCCTTTGAGTGTAATCATTGGGTTAGCCATCAGTCCTTATAATAATTCCGAGAGACTTTTTATTTCTTGGGTCGGACTGAGGGGTGCAGTTCCCATCATTTTAGCCATTAGCCCCATTTCTATGGGCATTCCTGATGCAAGAACTCTATTTAATGTGGTATTCTTCATTGTCTTGATTTCCGTATCTATACAGGGCTTTTCTTTAGGGACTGCCGCTCGATGGTTTAATTTAGACAGTGGGGATTAATTTCCAGACTGGGCTGTTGAAAATCATGAAACATGGTTGAAGTGGCTGAAGTCCATGAAAATATAACTCCATGTCCTAATTTAGTGGACAAAAACCAAGTCATGGTAGTAGAAAATATGGCACTCAACAACATGGTTAAAAACCAGAAACCAGCCAAGTCAATTAGTGACGAGTTTTCAGGAAAAAGAATTAAGCGTGGATTTTATCAAACTGCTAGAGGATGGTTAGTCAATGCGGACACTCAAGCAGCAGCAAACTGTTTAAGAAAGGTAGCCACACAGCTAGGTTTCAATCTAGCCAAGGTGGGTAAGGAAGTTTTGACTCTTCCTCAACGATATGATCTCGATTCTCTAAGTCGATCATATCGTAAGCGTGCCGAAGCATGGATTGATCCTGCTTAGGCACATCCGCTTAGAATCCAGGTGATTTTAATCCCTGGAGAAGTCAAAACTATAAAGACTCCACAACCTTTTCTTTAAAAACTTTCCCGGCGGAGAAAGCTGGGACTGTGGTTGCTGGAATCGTAATCGGTTGTTTGGTCTGAGGGTTCATTCCTTTACGTTCTTTTCTATCTCTAGGTTCAAACGTACCAAACCCTACTAATACCACTTTCTCTCCAGATGCAACTGTGTCCATAATGGTCTCTGTGAGCGCATTAAGGATGTAACCCGCTTCTTTTTTGGTAATACGAGTTTTAGCTGCAATCATATCGACGAGTTCTTCTTTATTCATTGTTAATTGATCAACAATTCTGACTGAGGCTGATTATAGCGGAAGATCAACCATTAAGTCACTAGAAAAGAGACAAAAATTAGCTTTTTTTTTAGGAGTCTCATAGTCTTAACCTCCTATCTATTTCTAGTCCTCAACTCATTAGGGTTATTTTTTGGTTGGGTTATATGAGATGTTAATGGTTTGTTTTAAAAGACTTAGTTTTTATTATAAAAGACCCCCTAAATCTAGGGGGGATAAGCATAAATACTTGTTTTTTCTTGGATTAGGTGAATTTTAACCCTTAGAAATAACCCTGACTATTGAGAGGAGAGGCTTGAAAAATCGAGTTATTGAGGTTCATTAAATACCTCAAAGTTTTCGAGTTCAAATCCATGACCATTACTCAATTTATTGACTGATACTTGATTCAGAATAACAGCGTCAAGGGCAGGCCAAATATATTCAAAATTATAAGCATTGGGTCCTTTTTTTACTCCACCAAAGTTAGACATAAAACCATCACTATAATAAGTGGTGTTAGTCACAGATTGGTTATGATTAGCAATTAAATCTTCAGGTCGATTAGATTGAGAAAAGTAGATATTCTTTTCTGTAGAAGCAATAGAAAAGAAGGCTCCTTTTTCTTGGGATAAGGGAGGTTTAACCCATTCGGTGGGTTTGACAATTTTATCATCATTGCCATGCAAAATACCCACAGGAAGGTTTAATGCTTTTCCAGTTTCTTCAATTTTTAAAGGTTGGGTAGCAAAAGGAAAACGAAAAATGCCTAAAATCCAAAGAGCAAGTTTAGGAACACCTAATGCTGTGTTGGGGGCAGGATCACCTGTGATAATCTGTTGGAGATGAAATTTTTCTGGTATTTGATCTTTATTTTCTTGCAAATAATAAGGCCAACTAAGTGCCAAAAGACCTCCTAAAGAATGGCCAAATACATAAAACTCTATCTCTTGTTTAGATAAGTCTAATTCTTGGCCAGATTCTTGACTATATTTGCATAAGGTATTCCATCCAATTATGGTTGTCTGCACTGAAAAAGCAAGCCATTCTTTAGGGGTACTTCTTAAACTTTCAATGACAGTTGTGATCATACTCACTAAGTTTTTGCCAAACCTACGACTGAACAAATAAACAACATTAACACTCACAATAAAGAAGATAGTACCCAACGCCAATGTTAAACCTTTTAAGATTCCCTCTTCGGTTAATTTTTTAAATTCTTGTTTGCGAACATCACGCCGAAAAATTAATTGAATGAGAAAGATAGCACTACCAAATAACCAATATTTCAAGGTAGCACGAGGCTTTTTACTTTCTTCTAAGTAGGTAATATCTTCTGAATAGAAGTCAGGATAATCACTTTTTTGATAGTCGGGAAAAAAGACATAAAAACCCTGATTTACCAGTTGCTCTAAGTGTTTTTCATAAAATTTTGGTAAGCATAAAGAAAATCCATGTAAGTAAGTAATGACTTTGATTTTTCCTTGGTTTTTACTAGGTGTTTTTGGGGCATAAATTCTGACAAAATTTCCTTGTCTATGACTTCCTGTTTGATAGATTCGATAGTTATCCTTTTCTTGCCAGTAAATTTGATAATTATCATATTCTGCATATTGCCATCCTTCAGCATAATCCGGTTCAGTGGTTTTTTCTTCCTCACTATCATCCTCAAAGTTATATTGAGTTAATAATAAACTCAAGGCTAAAATAGCTTCAGAAGCACTACCAGGAAGGGGTCCAAATTGGGCAGAGGGGAGTGCATTGCCGATTAAACTAACAACAGAGCCAATCAATAACCAACGCCAATCTTTAGTTCTAACCCAAATTCCTATCCCAACTAACAACACAAACAGATTAACAAAAATTGTGATGATTGGTATCTGAGTTTCTAAAGGAACATAACGTAGAAGATGACCAAATATTTCTGGCTTTAGTTCTAATCCGATAAAGTTTTTGATAATATCAAATATGGCTAAACCGAAGGCTAATAACCAGGATGATATTCTGATAAATTGATTGGCCCATTTTGCCTGAGAACGATAAGCTAATTCAATAGCAACAACGATAAATAAAGGGACGACTAGATAATGTAAAAAGAACCTAACTTGAGATAGGTTTTCTAATAAATTGCCTTCCCCTAGAAAACGGCCACTCCAGAGAATTAGATTATCATAAATTGTGCTAACTAAGACAATGGGTAAGACAATCATGGCCCAATTTCTCGATATTCTAAAAAACGGATAAGCAAAGAGAAAGAGGATGAACTCAAAAATAGCCACCAATAAGTGTCCGTAAGGATAAATATTTGCCCAAAAAGCGTCCATTGTTTACCTCGTAATTTATAATTTTAATGTGGGTAATTTGAGGATTAATTATCGATTTCTTTTCTGTAGTTAAGAATCCCTTGCTCGTAAACTATCCAAGTAAAAATAGCGACTCCTGCTTGAGTTCCCCCAAAGTCATGCAAAATATGAAACAGAGCATTATAAACAACTTGCGGATGAAAAGGATCGCCACCAAATTTATCTAGAAGAAAGACAAATGAGAGATTAACACCAACAGAAAAAATAGGAAAAAAGATAATTTTCCAATCCTGAAAGAGTTTATATCCTCGATACGTCAGGACAGCAAATACGACAGTTAAGGCAATATAAATAGGGACTTTTAGATTAGGATCTTGCAGTTTATAACCAATAGGATATAGAATCGAAACAGCTAATAAACTTACGGCAAAAACCACACTCACTAAATTTGTTAGCCAAGTTGTTTCTTTACTTAATCCATCTGCCCATAATGCAAAGGCAGAAATCAAGAAGAAGTAAAACATAAAATTGAGCATGGTAAAATCATTTTCATAATACCAGCATTGAGTGACGTGCCAGCCTATTTCAGAGGCAATGGACACCATAATCAAAGCAAGTCCTAATTGAGAAGCAAAGATAGTTTTTAGGGGCAGTTTTAGGTTGTTTAAGGCCTGATAAAATATTCTCATAGCTAGGGGAATGAGAATAAAGGTAAGAACATGGGTAACAATTAAACCGTATCGCCAACCCCCTGTAATGCAAGTCCCTTCTTGATAAACTTTAATTTGTTCTGCTGTTATTTCTGGGAGTTTAACTAATACATATCCAAACCCTAATAAAGCGATAGCAAAACAAATGGCAATGACAATGAAGTTAACACTAAAAATCTTTTCATTAGTGTTTTCTGTTACATGAGACATCTGGCTATTTTTCCTCAATACAGAATTTATCTTTTCCAACAACCTTCCCCATCGAGGAAGTTATACTTCCTCAATAGAGACTCTCAAACAATAACCACGTATAGACAGAAAATAAGATTGTCTATTCAATAATATTTCGATAATAAATATATAATCTAGAAGGACTTTTTCTAGATAGTTAGAGCAACAAATAGTTAGAGGAACAATAGGTTTATTGAGCAATCTTTATAATACTGCCTTGCCGGATAATTATTATCAGCAATTAAGAAGGTTATTTCGCAGCAAAAGTGTCACAAAGTTTAATGGAAAAGTTAGTAATATCACTTTCCGGGTTAAAACCACTTCCTTTGGCTTGATAGACGGTATTTCCAGCTTTTAAAACAGCAGGACCACCACAGTCTGAGATTAAGTTCGTCCCGTTGGCGACACCTTTGATATTGAAACAACCAAACTCTCTTTGTCCATCAGGTCCGGTAATAACAATCTCATCAATGTTGCCACTTTCCCCTTCTGGTAAAGAAACAATAGCTGAACGAACTGTAAATTCAGGGCTATCATTTTTAGTAGAGAAATCAAAACTTCCTTTTGTAATGGTCACTGGCCCTTCTTCTAAGCAAAATGCTTGAGCAGCCATTACATTTGAGACTAATAAACAAAGTAAAACAGAAAAAGTTACTACTACAATTTTGAGAGAACGAGTAAACTTGTTAAGTAGGCTCATGGGCAATTATCTCCAGTTATTTTTTGAGTATAAACCGTTAAGGTTGTGATTATAATCAACCTATTGCCATTTACTCTATCATCCTTGGAACATTAAAGATATGATATTCAATACAAAATTTAATATTAAGAATGATTAAAATATTGACAGCAGATGTTAATAAATTGAGAAAAAATTTAGGAAGTTGAATTTTTTTACAGGAAATATATCGCAATTTTGCTTATAGATTAACGATGCAAAAATACGCCAAAACCAATCAACATAATTCCCCATAATTTTCGTTCTTTGATATCTTCTTTAAGAATTAATTTTGCTCCTAACATACTAATGACATAAGTTAAGGCGGTAGCAGGGCGAACAAAGCTAATATCTGCCCAACTTAGGACAGAAATAAAACTAAAAAAGGCAATTCCTTGACAAGTAATTCCTGTAATAATAACAGGATTGGTTATTACTTTAATCACCATTTTGCCAACTTCTAATACAGTAAATTCTTTAAGTTCTCCTATTTTTTTCATGCCAAGAGCCAATAATAAATCTCCACTGGCATCAGAAATAGAACTAATTATAATTGCCAACCAAGTTTTAGAAACTGCTAAACTAAAAGGAAGAAAAAATAATGGTAAATTTCTAGATTTTATGTTATTTTTATAGTCTGGAGAGAACTTTGATGTTTGACTGTCACTCAAGCCTACAAATAAAACCCCACAGGAAATAACTAAAGTGCTTAACCACCTCATTCCTGTTATGTCTTCTCCTAAAATACCCCAAGCAAAGAGGCCATTTAAAACATAACTAGAGGCATGAATTGGTAGAACATAACTAAGGTCTAACTTAGAAATTGCACTAAGATAAAGACTTAAAGAAACCACCAAAATTCCCAAACCCATTAATATCCAATAATTGGTTAAAATATGGGCAATTAAGTAAAAAATAATCGTTGGACTCGAAAAATCGAATCCAACGAAATCTTTCATTCCTCGACTCAGGAGGATATCTCCCAGTACCTGAGTGATCGATAAAGATGCTAATAATAGAAAAATTTTCACAGTGTCTAAGGATTACTCACTAATTGTTACTGCCTTGCTCGATTGTCCTCTATTTCTTGGCTAGGTTGCTATTAATTATTTATTAAACTTCCCAACCTGTTTTTTTCTATGATATGCCTTTATGCTTTTTAGAGACTTAGATAATCAAGCTTAACATTTTTGTGTGAGGATTATTCCCTAGAATATGGGGAAAAGCAAGAGTAAAAATCGTTTTCTGGGTATTTTGTCAATTATAGCCATCAATTGATCTATTATTGACAACACCATCAGCGAAGACGAGTTGGGGCGGGAAAAATGTTCCCTTGACGATAACTTAAATAGAAACGGGTACATATAAATGACAACATTTGTGTATCTAGAAAAGACCGTCGACACTCCGTGATTTATTTATTGGTTGCGATTCATCCCCGGCTAAATCTAAGTATATTTTTAGCTAAGGAGATTTTAGCTGGGGACTTCTCCCGACATTTGTGTTAATTTCTCTATTTCATGTTGTACAACCTCATGATCGTGACGTAAAGGGGTTTGTACCCCTTTGGGCAGTTGATCAACTTTTTTCATCGCTTGATCAAAGTAAGTATACGCCTCTTGAAGCAATTCTAAATCTTTGGGTTGACCATCTTTGGTTCTCCCTTTTTTCCGTAATATTTGTCCCTTAAAATACTGTAATTCTGGGTTATCAGGACTATTAGCTAAAGCTTGGTCGATATATTCCATCGCAGTATCATATTGATCTAAGTCCCGATAAGCAGCAAATAATGCTCGATCGACCATGTAATTAGGGGCTGCATATTTTTCAAAGCGGGTGATAGCATCTTCTGGGGAGGAAAAAGGTAGATTAACGGACAAAATTAAATCGAGATAGCCTTTTAGTAAGTTTAATTCTGGATCATGAGGGGCGATCGCTTCAGCTTTGTCGAGATATTCAAGCACCAGTTGTAATTTATTAAGTGCCCCTAAAGGACTCTTATTTTTAAACTCATGAGCCCCTTGTAAGAAGTGCCCAACTGCCTGATATAAATTACCCCGCAAAGGATCAGTGGTGGTTAGTTTTTCCGCCACTGCTAAGGTTTTATCGGCTGAGGTTTTCATGACATCCCATTCCCCGTTAGAATAGGCCAGAGAAGCTTTGATGGCGTATGCTAAGGGTTCATCGGTTTCCGTTTGGATGGCTTGTTCTAAATAATCTGTGGCTTGCAAATAATTGCCATTTTTAAATATTTCTACAAAGGCGGCTTCTGTATTATCTCCAATGGGACGGGGGTTACTACTACGGAAAGGATCACCAGCTATGGAGGGCGTTCCCCATAAACTCAATGCTACCGTACACACCACAGACCAAGAGAGAGAAGCCTGTCGATATCTGATTAATTGCTTAAGCATAACTTTCTCTAACTTGCATTATCGATGATCTGATTCTATCCCACTTTTTTAATTTCAAGATGTAACATGATCAGATTACGCTCTATGCTATTTGATTTCTCTAGTTTTGGCTAAATCACACCTTATGTTCGGTTGATTACCAGAGAGGGAAAATTGGACAATGAAGTTGATATCTCCTCCTGGGTGGTGGGTTTGACAGATAATGGACGCAAACGCTGTCCCCGAATAGTGTAACCCGGCAGTGTAATTTTTTAACTCTTGATCATAGTCTTTTAGTGCGGTGGCTTTGATTCTAACTGCATTATAATTCTGTGCTAGGGTAGTCCGAATGTTGTATTTATCATTATCTATAACGATGTCTAAACCATGTGCATTGTCTCTCATTTGTTTGTTAGTAATTTTCGCAAACTTTCCATGTTCGAGATAATAGGCATTTTCAGCATGGATAAGACTAGCAATTTGATTTTGGACTTCCGTTTCTCTGGCTTTACTTACCATACCAAATAATTGTGGAATACTGATAGCTGCAAGTAGTCCAGTTATAATGACGACAATCATTAATTCGATCAGGGTAAATCCTTTATGTGAGTTTTTTAGTAATAATATTCTTAAAAATTTCATCATAAAATATGCGAGTAGAGATCCTAACTAGACCAAGTTAGTTGGCGAGAATTAGAGAACGGGTATGAATATTGATAAGGATACCCATGCACAAATAATTACCTATCTCTGTTCACAATACTTATCAATTTTCACACTTTTCTAATTAAGATAAATCTCTTCTGACAATTGTACCAATCGACTTAGGTAAAGTTTTGATATCAATAACTTGTAAATTTTTCATGTTGTATGTTGTATAAATCGTTTCTTCTGAAGTTAAAGAAATATCAACAACAGTGAGGGTTTTTTGTGGTGGTAAATTACTATGCAACAGCTTACGAGGACCCCCTCCTAATGCACCACTATAAAGTAATTCTAATTGTCCTTTTTTGCCTGCATAATAAGCATGATGATGACCACTAATATAAGTATGCACATCATATTTTTCTAGGAGACTTTGCAGTTGTTCTCCCTTGGCCATATAGTTACCCCCGCTATCTCTTCCCACAGCTACAGGATAAAGGGGAAGGTGTCCAATGGCCAGGCGTAGTTTGGCTTGTTTTGCTTCTGAACTATTTAAACTATTTTCGACCCAGGTTAATTGGTTTTGGTCAATAATATGGGTTGAAGCATCCCAAACCAAGTAAAAGATATCCTGTTGTTTAAAACTGTAATAAAAGGGGAAATTAGCTTTATCAATAAACTTTAATCCTGGTTTGTGATTAGGATTATTCCAATAGGCAGAAGCAAGGTTTCTTTCTTGTTCAAAACTATATTTTCCCCTGCTTATTGAACCGGAACCATCATGGTTACCAATGGTCAAGCCAAAGGGTATTTTAGCTTGTCTTAAAGGGGCGGCGATATGCACATCAAAAGCTGACCACATTGCCTCTATTTGTTGCTTGGTTAATGACCTTTTTTGACCGGCTACCATATCCCCTCCACATAATACTAATTCAGGTTTCCATTGGGGAATTAACGAGATAGCTTTATCCACTTCTGGTTCATAATCTGTTGACCCATATTGACTGTTTAAATCACTAATAATAACAACCCTAACATCTCCTTTGAGGGGAGCAAATAAACCATCTGGGGCAATAGAAACTGGTTGCTTAATGGGAGATGGTTGTAGATTAATAGGATCTACATTTTGATTGCTATAGGTTTGAGATTGACTAAAGATTTTATGGCTAATAGCAGCTATACTAATGCCAACTAATCCCCCTGTACTTATCAAAAATTGACGACGATTATAGAACATATTTTAACAACTATTTAACTTTCCAACTCTTTTATTCAGATTTTACCTAATTTTTATTAGTTAGTAATTGATTATAACTCATCTTGATTATTAAGTTTGTTTTCCGTAAAACTATAAATAATTTGTCTTTCCCAAGGAAGAGTACATTGAGAAGGTTTCTTATTCAAAGAAAAGGTACAGCGATCTAATTTGACCTGTAAACCTAACATGGGATCATCTCCTGATGAAACTAAAAATTCTAAGCATTTAATATTTGACCAAGTGACTAAAGTATCCATAATATTAATGATCGATTGAACATAGGGATGATTCATATTTTTATACCAATAATCCTCCACCATTTCCGGTTGTTCAAACCCTAAATGAAAGATTAAAGAAGGTTGTTCAAATAAGGCGATCGCCACTGGTCTAGCTTCTTCCTGTAATAATAATTGAACTGAACGACTTAGTTTGCGCACTTGTTCTAAATTCTTATATCTTTCAGTTACTGAAGTGTTTTCAGTTTTCCAGTCAATGGCAATGGTAACTAAATAGCTTTGTAGGAATAAATGACCTAATTTTTCTGCTTTGGTAGCTAAATAACTGGAATTGTAATTATTAGGTTCAATTAATAAAGGAAGCCGTTCCACTACTTCTAAACCATAGCCTTTTAATCCAGCAATTTTTCGGGGGTTATTGGTAATTAATTTGATTTTTTTAACCCCTAAATCATTGAGCATTTGGGCCCCCATTCCATAGTCCCTTAAATCAGCAGGAAACCCTAATTTTTCGTTGGCTTCTACGGTATCTAGTCCCATATCTTGCAAAGAATAGGCTTTTAATTTATTAACTAATCCGATCCCTCGGCCTTCTTGTCTCAAATAAACCACAACTCCCGAACCTGCTTTTTCTATCATTTGCAAGGCAGTTTGTAGCTGCATTCTACAGTCACATCGTAATGATCCTAATGCGTCCCCTGTTAAACATTCTGAGTGCATCCGTACCATAACAGGATGCTCCCTAAACTGACTGGGATCGCCTTTGACAATAGCAACGTGTTCGGTATCATCTAAAACGTTACGATAAGCATAGAGTTGGAATGAGCCAAACTGACTGGGAAACTGACACACCGTTTCTCGATAGACAAAGCGATCGTGTTGCAGACGATAACTAATCAGATCAGCAATACTAATTAGTTTTAGTTTATGTTTTTTTGCATAATCAAAGAGTTGAGGTAGTCGAGCCATCGAACCGTCAGGGTTTTGGATCTCACAGATGACTCCTGCGGGGTAAAGTCCAGCGAGTCTGGCTAAGTCTACTGCGGCTTCGGTATGGCCTGCACGTTTGAGGACTCCCCCTACTTTAGCTCGAATGGGAAAAATATGGCCAGGACGAGTTAAATCGTCGGGTTGGGTGTTGGGATTAATAGCGACTTGGATGGTGCGGGCCCTATCTTCTGCGGAGATACCAGTAGAGACTCCGAGATGGGGTGAGGCATCAATACTAACGGTGAAAGCTGTTTGATTGCTGTCGGTGTTTTTTGTCACCATCAGGGGAAGATCCAACTCGTCCAACCTTTGTCCGTTCATGGCTAAACAAATCAGTCCTCTGGCTTCGACAGCCATGAAATTAATCATGTTAGGGGTTGCAAATTGGGCAGCGCAAATGATATCCCCTTCATTTTCACGGTTTTCGTCATCTACGACGATAATAGCACGGCCCGCTTTAATATCGGCTAAGGCGGTGTCAATGGGGTCAAATTCAGCAATGAGGATTTGTGAAGCTTTCACAAGTAATGATTTGAATTAGTAGAGGTTATATTATTTTAGATTGTAGCGAATTCTATGGAGGTCACAAACCCACCACTAAATCAAAGATTAAAGTTTCCATCCACTGGTTTTATACTCTACAGAACGAGTATTTTTCTTAAAACGTGGACACCCTTTTTTCCCAGGAATTTGTTGTCTTGAGTGCGTCTTACATTCTGAAGGCGATTGAGAATTACGCACTCGCTTTTTACAATTATCAGCAGCTTTACTTTTCCTTCCAATATTCACCATTAGGACAAAAAGCAAGCATCCTTTAAGTTAATCAAGATTTAATTTGAGAAAATATTGACAGAAGAAAAAAAGACCTATAACCGATGATTGAAAAACGGAGAGGGAGGGATTCGAACCCTCGATGGGTGTTACCCCATAACTCCTTAGCAGGGAGCCGCTTTCAACCACTCAGCCACCTCTCCAAGGCACAGTATATTATCATAGCAGATAAATCTCCTTTCCAGCAAAATTTATCGATAATTTACGGCAAAAATTTTTTTTCGTTAAGTATTGCAACATCAATATTGAGACGAGGCGGTTAACCTTCTAAGATTAAAGACTTAATATCCCTTATTTCTAGGAGAATTTAAGTTTGATGTATTCTACCCTTCTTTTAGCAGCATCTGCGGTTCCTACCACCGTTGAATGGAGTCCCAAAATTGCGATGATTATGATCGTTTGCAATGTTTTCGCTATTGCCTTTGGTAAACTTACTATTGCCAAACAAAGCGAAGGACCTGGTTTACCTGCTTCTCCCATGTTCGGTGGTATGGGTTTGGGTGCATTACTAGGAACGACTAGCTTCGGCCACATTTTAGGTGCTGGTGTTATCTTAGGATTAGCTACTACCGGCGCACTCTAAGAAGATATTGATAGACATTTTCAATATAATCTCTAGAACATAATTTGACATCCTCCCCGCGTCTTCTAGCGCGGGGATTCCCTAAAACAAGCTTAATTGCTTACACTTAGGGGTGGTTGACGTTTCAAGGGATGCTGATACTTGAGAATTAGTCTTCTCTTGGACATCAAGTGATAGGAGGGGCTGGTATGAGTTCCTGCCATGAAAAAAGCGTTTAGATAGCCTCTAAACGCCTCATATAGATTAAAAAAATGACAGATTACAAAGCATTGGCACCAGCTACAACCTCCATTAACTGTTGAGTAATAGCTGCCTGACGAGCTTTGTTATAAGATAAAGTTAAGGTTCCAATCAACTGACCAGCATTATCACTCGCATTACTCATAGCCGTCATTCTCGCAGCTAATTCACTAGCGGCAGACTCCTGCAACGCTCTGAGTAACTGGTTGTTGATGTACAAAGGTAACAGAGCATCCAAGATTTGTACCGGATCTTGTTCAAAGATCATATCTTGGGGAAAACTTGTAACTGTCTGAGTCACGGCTTCTCGTTCAACGCTCAATTTACCTTCACGGGTAATTAAACGGAATATCTCATCATCTTCGGTTTCTAATCCCTGCATGGTTAAAGGAGCCAGAGTTTGTACCACAGGGCGAGAACTAATTAAGGAGACAAAACGAGTATAAATTAACTCGACGCGGTCCACTGTTTCCGAGAGAAACAAAGAAAGCAGTTCATCCGCAATGCTAGCCGCTTCATCCGCCGTTGGAATCTGATTTAGTCCCGTATATTTCCGTTCAATGGGGGCATCTCGACGGGAGAAGTATTGGGTGGCTTTGCGTCCAACCGTAATTAAACGATAACCAATACCTTGACTATTTAACTCTTTGATGCGTTGTTCAGCCCGACGAATGACATAACTATTATAACCGCCACACAAACCCCTATCACCTGATACAACCACGATAGCAACGGTTTTGACGGTTCTTTGTTCTAATAGGGGTAAATTAACATCCCCGTACTTCAAACGGTTCAGTAAATTGAAGAGAACATTGGCTAAGGCATCAGCAAAAGGACGAGTGGCAATAACCTGTTCTTGGGCGCGACGAACTTTAGCGGCGGCCACCAGACGCATGGCTTCAGTAATTTTTTTGGTATTTTTGACCGACTGAATGCGATCACGAATCGCTTTAAGATTAGCCATAATGTGGGGGGTATTTTAAATTAATACTTTAGTTCTACTGTGAAGTCAGTGATCCCCTGAAGATCACTGACAAAACAACTCGACATTACTAAGCACTAAAGGCTTGTTTGTATTCAGCAATAGCTTCTTTTAGTAAGCTTTCTGCCTCATCGGTGAGTTTTTTCTCACTCTTGATGATTTCAGGATATTTGGGCTTACTGGTGGCAATATATTCCCGTAAACCAGCAGCAAACTCGGTGGCTTTATCCACAGGCACCTCGTCAATGTAGCCATTAAGTCCTGCATAAGAGATGGCCACTTGTTCCCATACCGATAAGGGAGAATTTTCAGGCTGTTTGAGGATTTGACGTAACCGTTGACCCCGTGCCAGTTGAGCCTGGGTTGCAGCATCTAAGTCAGAGGCAAATTGAGAGAACGCTTCCAACTCAGCAAATTGCGCCAATTCTAACTTGAGCTTACCTGCCACCTGTTTCATGGCTTTAGTTTGAGCCGCAGAGCCAACTCGACTTACGGAAACCCCTGCATTAATGGCAGGACGGAAACCTGCATTAAATAAGTCACTGGAGAGGAAAATCTGTCCATCGGTGATGGAAATAACGTTGGTGGGAATGTAAGCAGATACGTCCCCTGCTTGGGTTTCAATGATAGGTAAGGCAGTCATACTACCCTCACCGAGGGCATCACTTAATTTTGCAGCCCGTTCTAATAAGCGAGAGTGGATGTAGAAAACGTCTCCAGGATAAGCTTCGCGTCCTGGTGGCCGTTTCAGTAACAAGGATAATTGACGATAGGCTTGAGCTTGCTTGGATAAATCATCATAGATTACCAAGGTGGCTTTCCCTTTGTACATAAAGTATTCTGCTAGGGTTGCACCGGTGTAGGGAGCAAGATACTGTAAGGTAGCAGGGTCATTGGCATTAGCAGCAACGACGATGGTGTAATCCATTGCACCTTTTTCTTCAAGGGTTCCGATCACCTGTGCAACGGTGGAAGCCTTTTGACCGATGGCCACATAAACACAGATTACGTCTTCTGACTTCTGGTTAATGATGGTGTCAATAGCGATCGCTGTTTTTCCTGTCTTACGGTCACCAATGATTAACTCTCGTTGACCTCTACCGATGGGAATCATCGCATCGATAGCAGTAATCCCGGTTTGCATCGGCTCACATACAGATTTCCGAGCGATGATACCAGGAGCAGGGGATTCAATTAAACGGGTTTCGCTGGTATTGATATCTCCTTTGCCATCGATGGGACGACCAAGGGAGTCTACCACCCTACCTACCATGGCATCCCCAACGGGAACCTGGGCAATTTTTCCGGTAGCTTTAACGGTACTACCTTCTTGGATACCGAAACCTGTCCCCATTAACACAGCCCCAACATTATCTTCTTCTAAGTTGAGGGCAATACCAATGGTTCCATCTTCAAATTCTAATAGTTCTCCGGCCATGCACTGTTCTAAGCCGTAAATACGGGCGGTTCCGTCCCCAACTTGGAGAACGGTTCCGACACTAGAGACTTGAACGCTTTGGTCGTAGGACTCAATTTGTTGGCGAATAATACTGCTGATTTCGTCAGGTCTGATACTAACCATAGTGGGATCTTTTTAGCAATTGAATGAATTACAATGGGATAGGATTATGAAACTGCACCAAGACTGACGCTAATGCGGCGTAACTGTCCGCGCAAACTAGCATCAAAGACTTGAGAGCCAACTTTGATAATGACACCCCCGATTAAGTCGGGGTCATTATCTGTTTTTATCTCGACTGATTCGGCCCCGGTTAAGGATTTGATCTTATCAATAACAGCACTACGCTGTTTATCACTCAACTCTGTTGAGGCGGTTACTTCAGCGAGAACCGTGTTAGTGACTTTTCTGAGTAGAGCCAAGTATTGTTCACAAATGGCTTCTAGAAAAACCACTCTTCCTTTATCTACCAACAGCATGATGAAGTTGCGCAAATAATGGTGGATGTCATCTCCCAGTACCCGATTCAAGACTGCTCTTTTGTCTTCATTTTTTACCACAGGAGAGCTAATAAACCCTCTTAACTCTTTTGAGTCTTCGAGAAGTTCTAAAATGCTGCGACAGTCTTCTCCAATGGAACGGGTAATGTCGTGAGACTCAGCTAAGGACATCAACGCTTGAGCATAGGGTTCAGCAATTTCTGAACTAAAGAGTGATCCTTTCACGGTTTAACCTCCTAACTGAGTAATACTACGATCAATCAGCCGTTGTTGAGTGTTGTTATCAACTTGCGCTTTGAGTTGATTTTCTGCTCTCATGACGGCTTGTTCGGCAATTTGTTTTTTCAGTTGGGCGATCACCCTTTCTTGCTCGGAGGAGAGATCGGCGGCTGCGGTTTCTTTGAGACGAGCAATGTCTCGCTCACATTGTGCTGCAATTTCGGTTTTAACCGTTTTGGCTCTTTCCGTGGCAGCTTGACGAATACGTTCTGCTTCTTTTTCGGCTTGAGCTAATTTTTCTTTTTCCTTAGCTAAGGCCGTTGCTGCACTACGTTGTCTTTCTTCAGCTTCTTGAATGGCTTGGGCAATTTGGTTACGCCTTTCGCTGAGGATATTTCCTATCGCTTTACGTCCGTAAAACACCAAAATGCCGACAAGAATCGCTAAATTAAGGATGTTACTTTCTAAGAAGTCGAAGTGGAAACTAATTAAGGCTTCCCCTTCGGCATGACTTTCAGTGGCTAATAATAAAAAAGGATCGATCATACCGGTTTATCACTCAACGGACGGCATTTTTATTTGACAAGTTCTGGCCCTAACAATTTTTCTAGAATTTGACGGCTTAAGGTTTCAACCTGTTGTTCTAGGGTTTTTAGGGCTTCTTGACGTTGCTGTTCAATTTCTTGAGCAGCCGCTTCTTTTTTGGCAATGGCTTCTTTTTGCGCTTTGGCAACTGCTTCGGAGGCGATTTGCCTAGCTTCGGCTTGCGCTGTCGCCACAATGTCTTGAGACTGTTTACGAGCGTCTGCTAATTGTTTTTCGTATTGAACCGCAAGTTCTTTGGCTTGGGCCAATTGTTCTTCTCCACCACCTTCCTGTTGACGAATATAGTCTGCCCGTTCGTCTAAAACCTTATTTAAGGGTTTATAAAAGATGGCATTGAGAATGATGGCTAACAGAACAAACTGTAGAGCCATTACGGGCAAAGTTGCATCAAAATCAAACATGGTTTACCCATCTACCTCTTCAATCTCGTTAACACTTGTTTGTTGTAGAGACAGTCAGATCACTGTCTCTACCCATCCGCTTAAGTCTTAGGAGAAGGGGTTAGCGAATAATAGAACAAGAGAAATAACCAAACCATAGATGGTTAAAGATTCCATGAACGCTAAGGTTAAGAGTAAGGTTCCCCGAATTTTTCCTTCAGCTTCGGGTTGGCGAGCAATCCCAGAAACAGCCTGACCGGATGCGTTTCCTTGACCAATACCAGGACCGATAGCAGCTAAACCAACAGCTAGGGCAGCAGCAATAACAGAAGCAGCAGCAATGGTGGGATTCATGTTAATTCTTCCTCGATTTTATTGATAGTACAAATTGCAAGCTAGTTGTCAGCTTAAAATTTAAGAGCGCGCGAAGTCTCCAGATACGATGGCGAACTTTTGAGAACTGCCAATCCGTAAGGTCTGAAACTGTCAGAGAAGGTTATGGATTTAACTTTCTTCTGTACAACTTCTTTGTTATTGTCTTACGTTTTGGTCATTTTTGTTCAACTGATATTCAACCACCGAAAGCTTTTAGGATTAAGCGTGTTCTTCTTCCTCTTCTGATTCAATGGCCTCATGAATGTATGCACCGGCTAAGGTGGCAAATACTAGGGCTTGAATGGCACTGGTAAATAATCCTAAAGCCATTAGGGGTAATGGCACAAATAAGGGGACTAAAAATACAAGCACCGCTACCACCAATTCATCAGCCAAGATGTTTCCAAACAAACGGAAACTTAGGGAGAGGGGCTTGGTAAAGTCTTCTAAAATTTTGATGGGTAAGAGAATGGGAATGGGTTGGATATAATTGGCAAAATACCCTAATCCTTTCTTACTGAACCCTGCATAGAAGTAGGCTAGGGAGGTTAGGAGAGCTAAGGCTACGGTTGTATTAATGTCGTTGGTTGGCGCAGCTAATTCACTTTCTGGAATTTCAATTAATTTCCAAGGAATTAAGGCCCCTGACCAGTTAGAGACAAAAATAAACAAAAACAAGGTCCCAATGAAGGGCAACCAAGGCCGATAATGTTTTTCTCCTAGTTGGTTTTTGGCTAAGTCTCGTAAAAATTCGAGGACATACTCCATGAAGTTTTGCATCCCACTTGGCACCCGTTGAATGTTACGGGTTGCTAACAAGGAGGCAATCACCAACAAGGCAATAACAAACCAGGAAGCCAGGAAGACTTGTCCATGTAGTTTTAAATTGCCTATCTCCCAATACCAATGTTTACCCACTTCCAAGGAGGCAAGGGGCAAGGTGTCTAAAATGCGTAAACCATCTAACATTGTCATGGGTGGAATTTACGGAATCTGGTTACGAAATGGCTTTTTAATCGCTTTTTGGTTGGGGAACCATCACACTTTGAAGGGTGTAGGCGATTATGGCGACTTTATAAGTCAAAAATCCCAGAAAAACTGGAACAATTTGCAGTTGTTGCCATTGACAGGCCAGGATAATCATAGCAGCAAATAGGGCTAGTCCTTTAGTGCCAACCCGTTGTTTGGATGTGCCGATTTTTTCGACTTCTCCTGCAAGCAGTTTTAGGTAAAAAATGCCCACACAAGCCCCTAAAAGATAGTTGAGGGCTAAGTTTAGGGAGTAGAAAATCCAAACGGATACAAAAATAATTCCCGTGAACACTAAACTCAACAGCAACAGAACACGCTGCAGTTGATAATAGTCTTTCATGGAATCACTTTGGCTTACTGTTTCGGCTGGTTGGGGGGCAGACTCAATCAATGGCATACACTTACAGGGTTTGATTAGACTGGGTTATCCTTGATTAAAAGACAAGACTAATCAAGTTTTTGGGTTTTGACGGAATTTAATCAAAAATACTGCAGAAGTCTTGACAAAGGTTCCACAGCTTTTTTTATTGTCTGTCCGCCTTGCTATAAAACGTCTCATAGCAAACCAGGAGTAATAATATCACGTTCAGGTAACAAGATGAAAAGGAGATAATTGAGTTAAACTGGAATTTCTCAAAGATTACGGTTTTTTTGTCCTTGAAAAGAGGAATTTAATGGGGGGAGTGATGATTGTTGATCTATTAGGAAATGGTGACTTTACTTCGATTTCGGAAGCCATTAATAATGCTTTACCTGATACAGAAATTACTATTCGTCCAGGTTTATATCGAGAAACTATTATCATTGATAAACCCCTTAAACTGATTGGTGAGGGAGAAGGAGAAATTATTGTTGAAAGTCCTGCTGATTATTGTCTTTCAATGGAAACAAATCATGCCATTGTTCGTGGTTTAACTTTGAGGAAATTATTAGACAGTGAGAACTGTTTAACTGTTAATATTTTTCAAGGAAAGTTAGTTTTAGAAGATTGCGATATCACTTCTATTTTTATTAAAGGTTCTCAAACTAATCCAGTGATTCGGAGATGTAAAATTCATGATAGTAGTTCTGTGGGAATCACCATTACAGATAAGGCACAAGCTACTATCGAAAACTGTGAGATTTATAATAATGCTTCTGTTGGAATTTGGATCAACAAAGAAAGTAATCCCACTATTCGCTCTTGTAATATTTATGATGGGAAAAGTAATGGACTTTCTATCACACAAAATAGCCAAGGAATAATAGAAGATTGTGAGATTAATGGGAATTCTTCTCCAGGTATTTATATCAATAATGAAAGTAATCCTACCATCCGTTGTTGTCGCATATATGATTGCACTAATGGCATTTCTATTAAAGGAAATGGAAAAGGGATCATAGAAAATTGTCATATTTTCGGTAATACTCATCCAGCTATTTACATCAATAGAGAAAGTGCTCCCACCATTCTATCCTGTCATATTTATGATAATCAACAGAATGGGATTTGTATTCAAGAAAAAGCACAAGGAACCATAGAAAATTGTCATATTTACGGAAACGCTTATCCAGGTATTTATATTAATAATGAAAGTAATCCTAACATTCGCTCCTGTCATATTTATGATAATCAAGAGAATGGGATTTGGATTCAAGAAAAAGCACAAGGGACCATAGAAGATTGTGAAATTTATGGAAATAATTATCAAGGAATTAAGATCGAACAAGAAAGTAATCCGACTATTCGTTCTTGTCGCATTCATGATGGAAAAACTAATGGTATTTACATAAATGAGAAGGCACAAGGAATAGTAGAAAATTGTGAGATTTATGGTAATGATTCTCAGGGGATTTACATAGACCAAGAAAGTAATCCGACTATCCGTTCTTCTCGCATTTATGATGGTAAACAAAGTGGCATTTGCATTACAGAAAATGGTCAAGGAATCATAGAAGATTGTGATATTTACGGAAACGCTTCTCCAGGTATTTATATTAATCAAGAAAGTAATCCGACTATCCGTTCTTGTCGTATTTATGATGGGAAACAAAGTGGCATTTGGATTAAATAAAATGGTCAAGGAACCATAGAAAACTGTGAAATTTATAGTAATACTTATTCAGGAATTCAGATCGAACAAGAAAGTAATCCGACTATTCGCTCTTGTCGTATTTATGATGGGGAACAGAGTGGGATTTGGATTAAAGAAAAAGCACAAGGAACTATAGAAGATTGTGATATTTATAATAATAATTATCGGGGAATTGATATTGAAAACGGAAGTAATCCTACTGTTCGCTCTTGTCGTATTTATGATGGAAAACAGAGTGGGATTTGGATTAAAAAAAAGGGTCAAGGAACCATAGAAGATTGTGAAATTTATAGTAATACTTATTCAGGAATTCAGATTGAACAAGAAAGTAATCCGACTATTTGCTCTTGTCGTATTTATGATGGGAAACAGAGTGGGATTTGGATTAAAGAAAAGGCACAAGGAAGCATAGAATATTGTGATATTTATAATAATAATTATCGGGGAATTGATATTGAAGACGGAAGTAATCCGATTATTCTTTCTTGTCATATTTATGATGGAAAAGAGAGTGGGATTTGGATTAAAGAAAAAGCACAAGGAGTCATAAAAGATTGTGATATTTATAGTAATACTTATCAAGGAATTTGTATTACTACTGAAAGTAATCCCACCCTTCGCTACTGTCGTATTTATGACGGCAAAGAGCATGGAATTTCTATTACAGAAAAGGCACAAGGAACCATAGAAGATTGTGATATTTATGGGAATACTTATGAGGGAATTTGTATCGCTAATGAAAGTAATCCTACTATCCGTTCCTGTCGTATTTATGATGGAAAAAGTAATGGGATTTGGATTACAGAAAAAGGACAAGGAATTATAGAAGATTGTGATATTTATGGGAATACTTATCAAGGAATTTCTATTGCTACTAAAAGTAATCCTGCCATTCGTTCCTGTCGTATTTATGATGGAAAAAGTAATGGGATTTGGATAAAAGGAAATAGCCTAGGATTGATTGAATATTGCGATATTTATCGTAATAATTCTTCAGGAATCGATATTTATCAAGCAAGTAACCCTACTATTCGTTCCTGTCGTATTTATGATGGAAAATGGCGTGGAATTTGTATTAGAGGAAAAGCACAAGGAATTATAGAAGATTGTAATATTTATGGCAATATTTATCAAGGAATTTATATTAGTAATGAAAGTAATCCAACTATTCGTTTATGTCGTATTTATGATGGAAAATGGCGTGGAATTTGTATCAAAGAAAATAGCTTAGGACTGATTGAATATTGCGATATTTATCGTAATAATTCATCAGGAATAGACATTGATCAAGCAAGTAACCCTACGATTCGTTCCTGTCGAATCTATGATAATAAATCTTATGGATTACGAGTTAATAAAAATGGACAAGGAAGATTAGAATATTCCCAGATGAAAGGAAATACTTTAGCAGGAGTTATCAATAAAAATAAGGGTGATTTTGATATTGTTGGCTGCAAAATTTATCCTAATAAACCTCCCTATTTTCGCATATTTTTAACTTTAGTAAATTGTTTTTGGATACCTATAAATTTTGTTAACCCTTTAATTTTTGCTTTCCTTTTGTTTGGAACAACTTGGACTATTTTTCATACATTTGATGGTTTTGAACAAAGAGGAATCAAAAAAAGATTTAGTATTATGAACTTATTACTAACAAGTGAATTAGGAATTTTAGGAGGAATAATGTTTGTCAATGGTTTTAATCCTTCTCTTTTTGCTATCTTATTAACATCTGGAACTATCTGGATAACAATGCTTATCTATCGATTTTTTAGATAGAAAATTATCATATAACGTTTCCCGGACTCATGAGGTACATCTAACTCCTGCCTCAATCATTTGAATATCTAACAAGATTGAGAAAAAACCTACAGTTTGATGGACAAGTAGCATCCCAAAAAGATGATTTTGAGCAAATTTTAACTTTTTTCTGTTCGGTATTTCAACAGTCAAAATGATAATTTCTTTGCAAAAATGAGATGCTATGATCTTGCTACTTTTACTCTAACCTTTGCATTAAATTAAATCAAATTGATGACAAATAACACCACAGACAGCAGCAAAAACAGTTATCCCTAAAGCTAAAAATGGATTTTGTCCTTGCCCTACTGCGAAGGAGGTAACAATACCTGCACCTAAACCAGCCGTTAAAGCAGCACTGACAAAATCTTTATCTGTATTCTTCTTATACATAAACGTTCCCTGATTGCCCTAAATTTAACGTTGCTCAAACGTAACATTCTCTTGGGGGTCAATGTCAGGGAATTCCTAAAATTGCAATCAAGCTTTAAATTTAGCCATATTTCTTAACAATAGCCAAGAGTTCCCTGATCAAGATAAATTAGATCAAGGAAAGCTTATCAAGTCTTACGGTAATTATGCCAAACATTTATACTGTTGAAATTAATCATCAAGGAACCACCCAAACCATTGAAGTTCCTGAAGACAAAACTGTCTTAGCTGTAGCTAAAGAGGCTGGTCTTGAGTTACCCTTATCTTGTGAAGCAGGAGTTTGTACCACCTGTGCAGGAAAAATCCTAGAAGGCAAAGTTGATCAAAGTGACGGGATGGGTTTAGGTCCTGAGTTAAAAGAAGAGGGTTATGCTCTGTTATGTGTGTCTTATCCTCGTTCTAATCTCAAAGTAGAAACAGAAAAAGAAGAAGAGGTATATAGCCGACAGTTTCCACAACCTTAACGGTGTCAAAACCTAAAATATGTTTTTGTAGGGGCATATTATTATGCCCTTATTTGTCTTACTCAATTACATAGATATCTTTGGTATCCATAACCATCAATATAAGGATATTGTTTCTGACTTATAGTACAATTATTTAACTCGACTTCTGGATTGAAATTAACTGTCCAGAGTTCTAATGGTTCTGACATATTTTCAACTTTTTCTTTAAGTATTTTAGTGACTTGAGGATCATTTTCTTGGGTTTGATTAACTAACAAAAAAGAAACATTTTTCAATTCATTTTTTTTGTTTAATTCTAACCCTATACCCATCATTTCTCCTACCTGGACTAAACTTTTGTGGGTGGTAGCAATGAGAACAGGTTTAGAGGAATTATCTTCAATTACAGATATTAATTGTTCGGGACGATAATATTTTTGATACCCTAAATTAGTGATAACAGTAAGGGCTCCTAAAAATCCCATAAACCACACTGCATAGAAAGCTAATTGACCGTTACAATTTAATTTGTTATATAATTTTTTCAGTAAAATTAGAGGATTAATTGTTTCTTTATCTTGCAATTTTTTGTTTTCTTGTTTAATCTGATTCCAGAGGATTCCTAAACTTGCCCCCACTAAAACTATGACAGCAGGAAAATAAGTGAAACTATATCGTGCAGCACGGGTTAAATCAACGCCGATGACATAGGTTATCATCATAAATAAGGCAATAACCCCACTAATAAATGTCATTAAAATTAACAGCGAGACACGAAATTGATTGGACTTTAATCCCTTTTTTATACCTCTAATACTATAAGGAATTAACCAAATAAAAAATAATAGTAAAATGAGACCAGAAAGAATAACAACAGGAATAGAATCAGATTCTACTGGTAATAAAGAAATCATAGGAACCCAGACAGCCAATAACTGAAATGGAGGGCTAATGGCGTATAAAATATGACTTAAAGGGTGAATCCAGGTAATCATATTATTACCATAACCTTGAGGAATAACTAACAATATCCAGGCTAAACCTGTGATTATTGTTCCTAAAAATACAGCAGTAATGCGGATTAAATTTCTTTTGCTTAACTTTAAGGAGTTGTGTTTAAATTTAGCATAGACAAGAAGAACTAACGTAATGGCTTCTGATAATAGGGTTAAAACAAAAAAGTAATGAACTGATAAACCGAAACCATTAATTAAGATCCAACTAAATACTAAGTATAAAGGGATAAGAGATTGATTATAGATATGTCTTAGGGTAATAATTAAACATAGTAAAGAAGCTATAACAAATAAAATACTCAGTGTATAGTGACGAGCTTCTTGTGCTAAGAAAATACCAAAAGGAGAAACTGCCATTAAAGCTGCACTAATTTGTCCAATTAAACGAGAATGAAAGGCAATTTTTCCTAAAAAATAGATGGCAGGAATAGATAAAACGCCTAAAAAAGCAGGAAGCGATCGCATGACACCAATATCAACATATTCCCCCACATTTTGAAATAAGTTAACCCATAAATGAACTAAAACAAAATACAACGGTGGATGATTATCTTCTTGTAGTAGTAACGAAACAACATCATTAATTCCTGCGTCCCCATTAACACGAAGTGGTTGTAATAGAGCATCCAATGAAATAACCATGTTCAAAGGAACGGAACGAAAATCATTGCCTAAACTAAACACCATGGTAGCAAATTCATCAGTCCAAGGGGGTTTAGCGGTCAAATTTGTAAAGCGGAGAATAGCACCCATAAGCACCCATAAACTTAATAGGACCCCATCATTAACTTGAGATAACTGACTTATCCACTGTTTAGACGACTGAAGTTTTAACACAGAAAATCCTCACAACCAAACTTTAAATAAAATAACCTAAATTTACACTATGCAGCTTATAGATTGGATTATTGTTTTAATTTATCTCTTTGCGACGATGGCCTTGGGATTATTGTTGTCTCATAGGGAAACACAACCTTCAGAAGAAACAAACAAGACAAAACAACTGACAAAAGTAGGAAAAATAGAGGGTCCTTCTGATGCTCCAGTTGATTTTAATGAGCAAACATCCTTAACGACTTGGGAAAATAAACAACAAGAAGAACCCAAAAGTCTGATTAACGACTTAATTGCAGGGAGAAACCTACCCTGGTGGTTAGCAGGAACGAGTATGGCTGCGACTACTTTTTCTATTGATACTCCTTTGTATATCTGTGGTGTGGTTGCGTCTAGAGGTATTGCTGGTAACTGGGAATGGTGGAGTTTTGGTATTGCCCATATTGTTCTGATTTATGTCTTTGCAGGGCTGTGGAGACGTTCGGAAATGGTCACAGACGCTGAATTAACAGAATTGCGTTACGGTGGGGCTACAGCAGCCATTTTACGGGCAACGAAAGCCTTTTTGTTTGCGGTTCCTATTAATTGTATCGGTATCGGTTACGCGATGTTGGCTATGGTTAAGGTGGTAGACGCTTTACAATTATGGCAAAGTTTGGGGTTTGATCCTGGAGAAGCAACTAAATTGTGGACAGTAATTGCTTTAAGTGTATTTGTCCTTATTTATACTGGTGCTTCAGGGCTTTGGGGTGTGGTTGTGACTGACTTCTTTCAATTTTTCTTGGGGCTATTTGGGGCGACATTAGTGGCGATTATTGCCGTGGGTGATGCAGGGGGAATGCACCAATTAATCCCTAATGTTCAGGAAATAACGAATTTTGATGTTTTATCATTTATTCCCATTAGTCGTAATGGGGGTTTAAACTTTACTTGGAATGATGCGGCTGGCATCACGGCGACGACATTCTCGGCTTATATATTTGTACAATGGTGGTCCTTTCGTCGTAGTGATGGGGGTGGGGAGTTTGTGCAAAGATTGTTAGCTGTTAGAGGAAAAGGAGAAGAAGCCACAAAAGAAGCAGAAAAAGCCACCTGGTTTTTTAACATTCTCCACTACATTGTTAGGACTTGGCCATGGATTGTTACTGCCTTAGCAGCGATGGTTTTATTACCGAATTTAGAAGATGCAGAAATTGCTTATCCTATGCTGATGTTAACTTACTTGCCTTCGGTAGTTTTAGGGTTAGTGGTGGCTTCTTTAATTGCTGCTTTTATGAGTACCATTTCTACTTCTATTAATTGGGGTGCTTCCTATTTAACCAATGATTTATATCGTCGTTTTTTCCGTCCCCAAGCTTCGGAGCAAGAGTTAACTAATGCGGTTAGATTAGCTTCAGTTTTAGTGACAGTTGTGGGCTCTATTGCTGCTTTTTATGCAACAGATGTTCGCACTGTATTTCGTTTAGTGATTGCTATTGGTACTGGTCCTGGACTGGTTTTAATTTTACGTTGGTTTTGGTGGCGAATTAATGCTGCTGCTGAGTTATCAGCGATGATTGCAGGGTTTGTTATTGGATTAGTGACAACCATTAATCCTGGGATTAATAACATTTTTGCTGATTTTGGTTGGCGATTATTGGGCATTTCTGTGATGACTGCGATGGTTTGGGTAACAGTTATGTATTTAACTCCTCCTGAAGAGGAAGAAACTCTCTTAAATTTTTATAGTCGAGTTCGTCCTGGGGGTATTGGTTGGAAATATCAACAATATAAAACAGGTTTAAAACCAGCACAAAATTTAGGCAATGATATCTTAAAAGTTATCGCTGCTATTTTGGTGATGTTTGGTAGTATGTTCGCAATTGGAGGCTTTTTATTGCTGCAATCTATTACTGGATTTATCTCATTAACCATTGCCATTTGTGGGGGAATGTGGTTGAGTCAATTAAATAAAAAAAGAGTCCTGCCCATGCCAAGACCTGGTTTAGATGATGTTTATTGATTGAGAATAGGAAGTAGGGGGAATTAAGAATTAAGAATTAATTCTTAATTCAAAAAACGGTTTTACCTGATTTCAAACAAACGATTATCAGGATAGTTACTTACCGCCCGTTGTAGAGCATTAAGAGACTGATTATATTGGATAATAGCTTGTAAAAAATCCCCTCTGGCCTGAGATAAGTCTCTTTGGGCATTGATAACATCGGTTTGAGTTCCTACCCCAGCCTGAAATCGAAGTCTGGCTAATCTTAAGGCTTCTTCACGAGTGATGACATTTGTGCGGGTACTGCTAATATTCTCCTGGTTAGCAATCAAACTATAGTAAGCTTCTTCGACTTGAAAACGAATTTCGTTACGCAGATCCGCAAATTCAATATTAGCTTGGTCAATACGACGTTCTGCTGCTCTTGCGCCTGCAAAGGCTCTTCCCCCATCAAAGAATCGCCAGGTTAAGCGAGTTTCAAAACGATAGTTAACCAATGCGCCCAAAGAGTTATCAAAGTCATCATCAAACCCATACTGAGCAAGAAAATCTAATCTAGGAATGATTGCCGCTTTCGCAATGCGACGATCCTGCTCTCCAATTTCCCTTCGTACTAACTGCTGTTCTAACTCAGCACGATTTTTATAGGCTTGGACAATGGTTTGTTCGAGTGATAATTCCCAATTGCCTGATTCACTAATTTCATCGGCGGCTACTAACTCAACTTGCTGTCCTAAACTGAGGGTTTCTGCTAACCTGCGTCTTTCTGTTCGCTGTTCAGCAATCCGTCTTGTTAACTGTTGATTGGCTGCTGCGAGATCCCCGTCAGCGCGCAGGACATCAAATCTGGTTCCCAAGCCAGCTTGTTCTAATAATCGGGCATCCCGTAGGGTTTGAGAAGCGTTTTCCACATCGGCTTGAGCAATGGCGACTTGAGCATCGGCATTTTGCAGGCGGTAATAATTATCAGTGGCTTCAGAACGGACGTTTTCCGCAATTGTTTCTAACTGTAGTTGGCTATCGCGAAGTTCCCGTTCTGCTCTAACAATCCTACCACCTCTGTCTCCCCCAGTGTAGATGTCATAGCGCAGAGCTACGTTAAAAATACCTGTGCTTTGTCTTGATTCAACGACAGTCTCAGCAAGCCCTTGGGTAAAGTCTCCCGTCTGCCGTTCAACAAAGTCACGGTTGATTCTAGAGTCTATTTCTAGGGTTGGATACAAGGCTGCCCTCTGTTCTACTAAGTCGGCTTTTTGTTCTTCTACGACAATACGGGCTTGTTCTAATTCTCGATTATTTTGTAGGGCAAGGGCAATGACTTCATTGAGGGTTAAAGGTTCATTGATGTTAGTTTCCACATCCTCTGGCTGAGTGGGAAAGAGTAAAGGGTTCCCATTGGGGTTGAGGTTATTGGGGGGTAGTTCTTCTAAAACCCTTTCTGAATAGTTTTCAGACTCCTGAAGGGTTGGGGGAGGAGTTTGAGAGAGTAGGGGTTGGTTTGGTGGCTTTTGCTCCTGTTTCGACTTCTGGGGCGAGGCTTTCATCTCTTTAATCTCAGTCACACGAGGTTGTGATTCTAAGGGGATTGGAGGATCTAATTCTAATTTAGCCGCCTCAGATGTTTCAGCGATAGACAATGGGGGTTGGGCTAAGGAGGATGTCTCTAAGGACAAGGCCGCCACAATACCTACACTCACACACACACAATAACGTAGAACAAACATAGTCTTTATTAGAAGTTTTCCTTAAACAGCTACATGATGATAGAGATAAAAAGATTATTAATAGCGCATTGCTTGAGGATTTATATTTTAATCATGAACACTCTAACACAAGCATCCTACCTCTAGTCGTCTAAAAGTCCATTTAGTTATCAGCAAACT
Organism: Crocosphaera sp.; assembly: GCA_030064935.1. GTDB lineage: Bacteria > Cyanobacteriota > Cyanobacteriia > Cyanobacteriales > Microcystaceae > Crocosphaera. The sequence goes on from JASJEA010000020.1 coordinate 40,406, forward strand.
ATACCCACTCCTGCGCGCCGAGGATCTCCGAACCCTTCTAAGCTCTGATCCTCTCTAAATCTGACCCCATGAACTCCCCCAAAAAACATACTTAATTCTTCCCAGGAAATAACTTCGGTTTCTGGGGGAAGTTGTAAGGTTTCACTCTCCTCTAATTTTTCTCTTGGTTCGAGATTAAAAATCTTGTTTTCCCAATGGACTCTCGGTTGATTAATGGCTTCTTCTAGGGAAAAATTGTAATCTAATAAGTTAGAAATGACTTGTAAAATAGCTGTGCGAATACGATTTGAGCCTCCTGAGCCTAAGACAATTTCAGGTTTACCTTCTTTGAGAATAATTGTGGGAGACATCATGGAAGAAATACGGCGATCGCAGGGCCAATTATGAAATCCCAAGGGGTTTAAATCGGCTTCTCCTAACATATTGTTTAACATAATTCCTGTATTGGGAATAATATAAGATGAACCTTCCCCATTGGAGTTAGTTACACTAGCGGCATTTCCTTGTTCATCGATCGCACTAATATGAGTGGTACTTCCCCATTTATTTATGTTTTCTTGTAATTTTTTTTGACAATTAAACAAATTATTTTTATTTAAAAATTTATCCCTGATATTATTTTCATAGATATAATTATCATAGTTTATTTTTCTCGCATCATTGGTCAGTTCCATCACATGGGATAATAATTGAATGTGTTTAGAACTTCCAAAATCAAATATTTTTAAATCGATGGTTTCTAACAGTTTTAAAGCATAGCCTATCAAAATTCCACCTGAACTTGGAGGGGGATTCATAAGTAACTGATAGTTACGATAATTAACCTTGAGTGGCTTTCTTTTGAGAACAGAATATTGACTTAAATCTTCTTTTTTTAGATAGCCTCCTTGTTTCATATCTTTAACTATTTGTTGAGCGATATCCCCTTGATAAAATTCTTGAATTCCCTTGTTTGCAAATTCTTCTAAAACATTAGCAAAATCTTTATTATAAGCAATTTCTCCAACATTTAATAACTCATTTCTGGGTAAAAAAATTGCTTTTGATTCGGAAGAAGCTCTTAAAATTGGTTCTAATATTTCAAAGGTAACTCGATTATAAGGGGTGACTTTATACCCATTTCTAGCATAATGAATTGCCGGTTCTATAATCACAGAAAAAGGCAACTTACCTAGTTGTTGATGCACTTCAAATAATCCCATTAAACTTCCAGGAACCGCAATAGAACCCAAGCCAATATGAAACTCTTGGATGGCTCCACCAAAGTTAATATTAACGGGATAAAAATCCACTTCATCTATCGGCTTTTTTTGTTTAGGTGTTTGAGAAAAAAAATCAAATAAAACACTTTTGTGTTCTTTCGTATAAGCTAATAAAAACCCACCACCAGCAGCGGAAGTGAGGGTGTACTCTACCACAAAAGAGGCTAACATGGCAGCAATAGCTGCATCAAAGGCATTACCCCCATGATCAAACATAATTTGACCGGCTTCGGCGGTTTTTGGGTGTCCAGCAGCGATCGCACCGTGAGTTTTTTGCGTCATACTTTCTAGCTTATTGAAACATGATTATTATATTGATATATCGTTTCTCGTTTCAGGAAAATTAACATGAGTTTGTTTACAAGCGATCGTATTCTAGTTCCCATTGATTTTTCTCAAGACTCTTTTAATGCTCTGGATGAAACATTAAACTTTATCCAAGATCCTAACAAAATCACAGTGATTAATGTTTTATTCCCTTTAGAAGCGGTAGACCCGGCTGTGATTTGGTCAACTTTAAGTCATCAAACTCGTAA
>JASJEA010000213.1 GCA_030064935.1 Crocosphaera sp.
CCGTTATTATTAACTGGTCCTCCATAGGCTGCGGTTAATCCTTCTCCTTCACCGAAGCCAAAGCCATCAAAGTCACCGATGCGAATGGTACTAAATGCGCCCGGAATCGGTTTATTGGGGTCACAGGGATTAGGTTCCGGTTCAGTTTCCAGAGATTCAAAGGTTAAATTATCAATCCCAATGGGATCATCTCCAATGATCTCGATGGTTTTAATGCCTTCAAGCTGACTAAAGTCAAACTTAGTCACAGTTGCCTCTGCACCTGTAGAAGCGGGGAACGCCTTGGCATAAAGACTTTCTCCTTTCTCATTAGCAACCTTGACCTTAACACCTTGACCAGAATCAATATCAGCTATATACAAACAGACGTGGTCCACAGGTTCACTGAAGTTGATGGCTCGGCGATAGTTAGAGGCACGAAAAACGGCTCGGCCTCCAGGTGCTGTTAAAAAGCGACCATTAAAATTACTTTGATCCGAGGCAACAACTTGGTTAAATCCAGCTTGACCTCCAAATCCTCCGTCAGACTGACCCACTTCAATCAGGTTAAGTCCTTCAAAGGAAACGGTTACGCCGCCACCAGAAATTGGGGTTGCCACACCATTTAAGGGTTCGGCTGTGTTGAAGTCGATTACACTCTCGTCTAACCCTGGGGAACAGGTCTCTGGGGGGATAGTCACGGCTGTTCCAGAAACGGTAAAGCTATAACGACTGTGAACTGTGTAGCCCCCAGCAGACCAATTAAAGTAACTTCTTACTTCATAATCTCCTGCCGGAAGACTATTAAAGGTATGACTGCCACTTTTTTGGCCTTGAGTGTAAAAATATTCACCGTAGCTATTATCTGGTCGACTGGCAGGGATAATTGTAATCCAGTCTTTGGCATATCCAGGAAAACCAGAATATTCCACAACAATCTGCTCATTGGGAGCATAATTGGTCTTTTGAGTCTTGGCTGTGGCAGTGGCTGCTGCCACCGTGTGATCATTTAACAGCATCTCAGCAGATGTCCCTGCATGAGCGATCGCAGGTTGCCCCACCATCATCAACATCAAGGCAACAGCCATCAGTATCACCTGAAGGCTTCTGAACCAGTTTCGTTTCACGATTATTTTTCCTTTAAACTGATAAGGTTAAGGCGAATTTAAGTTAGAAAATTGACTAAGATAGCATTTGCCATACTTATGAGGTACAAAGTTTTTTACTTTTGGGAGTTCGGAATTCAAAAAGAAGAGATGAGTGTACCTCATCAGATTTATAAACCCTATCTATAGCCAAAAAACAATTCTTTACTGCAATTCCATAACCCTAAATATCCCCTTACACAAAGCATTTTAGAAATGTTTTGCAGAGGTTTATTGAAGACGGTAGCATCATATCATTTTTTGGTATATTGTTTTTTAGCTCAATGAAAATTAATATAATTATATTTTTTTATGAATTAATATTTTGTTTTTAAAACTAATAATTAGAATCACTATTGAGTGATAGGATCAGCAGTGGAAAATCTTTTGACAAATTAATAAGAGGAACTCACAATCATGACACAAGATAGAGAGTCCGTATTGTATTTTGATGGTAGTGGGGACTACATTACCGTTGCTGATAGTGAAGCTTTACGGGTGACTAACTATACAGTAGAAGCTTGGATCAAGACAGATGGTGTTCCCACAGGGTGGCAGGGTATCGTGGGAAAACCTGGTCGCAACTATTGTGTTTGGCTAAATAGTCCAGGTTATCTCCATCACTGTTTTCATACAACTGACACAAACAGATCCTGCTTCGATACCGATAACATACTGGAGTGGAACAAGTGGCAACATATTGCTATCACTAATGATGGCACAACGGCAAAAACCTACCTTAATGGTGAACTCAAAAAAGAAAGCCCCACAGAAAAACCCTTGGTAGTCGATAAAACTCCGTTGAGAATGGGGGTTAACCTAGAGGGTTCTGCTAAGGAATACTTCAAAGGGCAAATGACGGAAGTGCGTCTCTGGAATAAAGTCCGTTCTGAGGCTGACATCAAAAATACCATGTTTGCCCGCTTAAAAGGTGATGAGGATGGGTTAGCAGGATATTGGCCCCTCAACAACATTGCCAATAATACCGCTAGTGATGAAACGGATAACGAAAATCACGGTAAGATTTATGGGGCAGTGGTGGATGAACAACTCCCTTTACTCGGTAAGCAAGGAAGCGGCCACGACGCACGGCAATATGTCTTAAAATTTGATGGCAATGGAGACTATGTAAAAATTGATAACCCTCCTAACCCCACTGATGCTATCACTGTCTCTTGTTGGGCAAAAAGTAAGACAGTGAAATGGAATACTTCATCCATGTTAATCTGTAAGCGAAATTCCTACATCCTACACCCTGATGCCAATAGTAAAAGGATAGTTTTTTACCTCTATTCAGGGGGTTGGCGTTATACATACTTTGACTTAGAAATAGACATCACCCAATGGCATCATTATACAGGAACCTTTGATGGTAAAATCATCCGTCTTTATGTTGATGGGGTCGAGGTTAATAACACTGTTTACAGTGGGAAAATTAATAACGATACTAACCCTATGTTTATTGGTTCTAATAACGCTAGTAGTAATTTTTTCAATGGGAAAATTACTGAGGCACAAGTTTGGAAAAAAGCCCTTAGTGCTGACCAAATTAAAGCCAATATGGACCAACGTTTAACAGGGGATGAAGATGGTTTAGTGGGATATTGGCCCCTGGATAAAGGACATGGGGATGTCGCCAGTGATGAAAGTCCTAAAAACAGACATGGAGTGATTGTTAATGCCGTTTGGGATGAACAGTTTCCTATTGGTGTTGTTCCCACAGTTACACCTTTCACTAAAGTAGAAATTAGCGATCTTTTCTATGAGGCAAAAGACTCTCAGAAAGCAGATCAATATGTAGAAATTACCAATAGTGGTACTATAGCGGCTGATATATCAAGCTGGAAAATTAAGTCTTCCGCTAAGAATAGAACCTATTTCTTTCCTGTGGGAACTACATTAGAAGCAGGACAAAGTATTAAACTCTATAATGATGAACATCATGCTGAGTCTGGTGGGTTTAGCTTCTACTCTGAATGGGGTGTTTGGAAAAATAAAGGGGATACTGCTACCTTAGTCGATGCAGAAGGTAATGAGGTTTCTACTTTTAATATTCCCTAATAAAAAGTAGTTGTAATTATTGACTTAATCTAACAGCGATCGCCTTTTTTTACAAGAGGCGATCGCTATTTTTATAAAAGTTTTTTGTCATTTAGCTCAAATAAATTGTCATGCTCTGCTATTCTGGCAATAATAACGCTTCAGATAGCTTTTCTTCCTTAACTTCTTCTCATAAAGTAGTTAATTGATCAAGTTTTTTTAACATTTCTTGAGCAAATTATTCCTGTTGAGATTCAGTTAACTGTTCAAGTTTAACCATAACTTGATGAAGTGCTTCAATCATTTTCTTGTTACTTCTGTTGACTCAATATAATAGTTATACTCACTTCGGTACTAATTTGACAATATTATCTCCTTTATGATAGCAAAAGTTGTAATTATTAACTCAATCTAAAAGCGATCGCTCCTTCTCATGTCCTATTCTCCCATAGAACCATTATGAGAGCTATAATGGCCTAGAATTTGATTAGTAAATAGAGGTAATTAAATATGACTCAAAAAGAAATGATTAGAGAAATTGCCTCAGAACTTTCCTTTTTTCCTGAAATTGAACAGAAAGAAAATTTTTTATTTATTTTAGGGGCTTTAGGAGCTAGGGTAATTAGCCTCCAAAAAGCGGCCGAAATTATGCAAATGGATAAAGATGTTTTCTTAGAAATTTTAGATTTAATGGGAATTGAGTTTTCTTATTTAGAAACCCCAGATATTGCTCTTGAAAGAACCTGGGAATAAAGACATGAAAATTGTCTTTAATTCCTCTCCCCTCATTTTTCTCGCTCGTCTCGATTTTTTAGATAAGTTTATTGATGGGACGGCTGAATTTTATTGTCCTGAATGGGTCAGAGAAGAAATTAATGATAAGTCTGATGTTGCTAGTAAGTCTATTAATCATTTGATTGAGTCTAATCGACTTATTAGTCGACCAACTAACCTATTTTCTCTTGCTAATCGTCTTAATAGTCGTCTTGGTAAAGGGGAGTCAGAAGCCATTTCTTTAGGAATTGAAATCCAAACTGATTATATTATCCTTGATGACTTTGCTGCTAGAAAAGAAGCTTTAAGATTAGGCTTAAATGTGAAAGGCACTTTAGCTGTTATTAAAAAGCTTGACTTGTCAAATCAAATCAGTATTGATAATTTAGACCAACTTTATCAACAACTATTATCCCTAAATTTTAGGGTTAAGCGTGAACTTTTTGATGCTATTTTCTGCGATTAATGTATTGAAAAAAATGATTGTTGGTTTGATGATGTTCAAATTTTAATAGTCCTATTACAATAGGTTTTTAGCAAACATTCTAATTTTTGTCAAGGCATTATTAATATTTTTTTATCTAAAATTTTTGCCGGTTTATACAAAGAAGAGTAACATCAATATATTTTTGATAAAAAACTTATCTAAACTTCAACAAAATTAAACCAAAAATCTAATATTATTTTTATATTTATTAGTCAAAAAATAAGAGATAATGAACGTCTAACGGTTGTTGGTTCACAGACGATAATTTTCAAGATTGCATGATAGAATGTAGCTCGAACATTCAAACAATGGATAATCAACTAAACGGCCATCGCAGAGGTGGAGCAATTCCCTATTTACCCCCTTCAAACTACGAAGCAGAGGACGAAAAAACCTATAAACAGATGAGATATTTGTCTCTTTGTCATGGTTGTGATGGGTTAATTAAAATCCACAAACAAATCATTGCGGCCGGTGAGGTGGGAACTCATAGCACTTATGGTATTATCAATCCAGGGGTTTTATATCGGGAGCAATCCTTTCAATTATTGTGTCGTGGAGAACCAGAGGAAACGGTTTGGTTTGGGGATTTTTTGGTACATCAAGCAAGTCCTTTATGGTGTACTTTAGATGATAATTTAAACATCAAAGATAGCTTTTTGCTAAGTTATCCAGACTTGCCCCCCAACAGTCGTCCTGAAGATTGGCGTTTGTTTGAATATGAAGGGAAACTGTACACCAATCATAGTGTTTATATCATGATTGATCGTGAACAGTGGATTGTCCATTCTCGTCCCGGAATATCAGAAATTGACCTAGAAAACCGTACCCTAACCTTGCGATGGATGTTAGAGCCTCCTTTTGAACCTTCATCAGAAGAAAAAAACTGGAGTTTCTTTGTCCATAATGGTGCTTTGATGTGCATTTATTCGTTCAATCCCTATATAATCTTAGAGATTGATCTAGCAACAGGAAGAACTTACAAAATATTAGAAGCGCATCCTAACTATCAATGGTATGACAAGGGAAAATTTGTTGGTAATAGCACCAATTTAGTATCTTGGGATGAGGAGCACTATATCATGTTTGTTCATGACTTCCTTGAACCCAAACATGAACAGCGAAACCGTGCATATATGCAATACGGAACCCTAATCAGTAAACAGACATTGCTTCCTGTCAGTGTCATTCCTCGTCCTTTAATGATGGGAGGAGATGAGCCGGGAAGACACCCAGGAGTGCATTATACCAGTGCATTAGTGAACCGAGAAGAGGGTTTATATGGGTTTTATGGTCAAGGGGATACCCATACAGGCATTGTAGTGTTTAATAAAGATCGTCTTGATGGGTTATTTGCTCAATATCGACTAGACAAGGGAAAACAATCACCATTGGGAACTATGAAAGGAATTGACTCAAGAAAAGGTATTATCTTATCCTACCCTGCTAGTGGGTTCAACTGGGTTCGTTATTGTATCGAACATTTTACCGGACTACGCACCGCAGGAAAAACGAAACTGGTTGAAGAGGGGGAATTAGCAGTTTATCGCAGTCATTATGTTAAATATTCAGAGGAGCCAGATTCTTGTTTTTGTCCTTTTTATGATGAGCAGGGGAAACCTTTACATCGCAAAGTTGTCTTAATTTTAAGGGACTATCGAGAGTCGTTTTTGCGTGCTGCAAAAGGAAAAGATATCACTAATCTAACTGTAGAAAAGATCAGAAGGGGGGATGTGTTTGAGTTTGAGGAATACTTTGAAAATCTTCGAGCTTTCCATGAATTTTCGGGACAGAAATTACTGGTATATTATCCTGAAATTGTTAGTGATATGTCGGGAGTGACTAAGATTTTAGATTTTCTAGACTTACCTTACGATTTAAGCAGTTTTGATTTAGAACATCATCGTCAGAAATCAATCAGCATTTATGACACTCAACATAAGTCTCATACCCAGAATAATCTCTATGATTTTAGCTTCCATCAAAATAATGCTGATCCTAAGATTATTGAGGCCGTTGAAGAATTTTTCACGAACAAGTATGGTGATTTAATTGCTCGATACTTAAGTTAATATACAGGAGAATTACTACCCATTAGTTATGCTTATTTCCCACGAATACAAATTGATTTTTATTCACGTCGGTAAAACAGGAGGAACCAGTATCAAGAAGGTATTATGCGAGTACCTCAATATAGATTTTAATGAAACAGAAACACACCCAGAATGGGAATGGTGGAAACATATCTGGGCCAAGGATCTCAAAGAATACATTGGGGAAGAAGTCTGGAATAATTACTTTACTTTTGCCTTTGTCCGCAATCCTTTAGACATGATTTTATCATTGTATTCCATGTATACTCAATACCCCGAATATACTGATATTGAAAATCACGAAGACTTATATCATCCTTGGAATCAATATAAAGACTTTGAAGACTTTATCTTAGCAATGGGAGAATGCAGACATGAACCCGATGACAAATGGCGATTACAACTTCATACTTTGGGAACCAAGTATATCATGAATACTTGGTATGATTTGGAAAATCTACAAAGCACTTATCTAACAGATAGTTGGAAAGGAAAAGAAAATGGTGAGGGGGAAATTTTAGTTGATTTTGTGGGCAAATATGAGAATTTAAAAGAAGACTTTGATCTTGTCTGCGAGACAGTCGGTTTGCCAAAACTTAATTTAATTCATCATGGTGCGACGATTCACCGCCCCTATCATAGATTATATACAAAGGAAATGGCAGAGATTGTTTATAACCATTCTTACCTGGATATCGAACGTTTTGGTTATGCAGAGTCCCTTAAAAAACTGAACTTAATATGAGTAGAATTGAGGAAGAAAAAGGGGGTTATCATGGATATCATGGCCGTCGGCCAATATTATTCTCATCTGTGTCAAATATAGTGGATGAAGATGCACATTATCAACGGATGAAACAATTAGCATTATGTTACACTCATCCCAATTTAATTAGAGCGAAGAAACCAATTATTAAAGCCGGTCAATTGGGGTTAGAAAGTGCTTGCAGTATCATTAATCCAGGGGTTTTATATAAGAATAATCAATTCCATTTATTGTGTCGTGGAGAACCGCAAGAAACCGTTTGGTATGGCGATTTTTTAGCCCATCAATCCACCCCTTTTTGGTGTACCTTAAACCCTGATTTGACCATCAAAAAAAGCTTTCCTCTTCGTTATTTAGAATTACCTGCTAATAGTCGACCGGAAGATTGGCGTTTATTTGAATATAAAGGTAAGTTATATAGTAATCATAGTGTTTATCAACTCCTTGATCATCAACCCTATCGTATTCGTTCGCGTCCAGGAATTTCTGAAATTAATTTAGATAATAAAACCATTAATTTATGCTGTCTTTTAGAGCCTCCTTTTAAGGCGTTTGCCGAAGAAAAAAATTGGAGCTTTTTTGTTCACGAAGATTCATTAATGTGTCTTTATTCCTTTGATCCTTATATATTATTAAAAGTAGATCTAGAATCAGGAAAAACTGAAAAAATTTTAGAAGTTAATCTTGATTATGAATGGTATGAGCAAGGAAAATTTATAGGTAATAGCAGTAACATTGTTTCTTGGGATAAGGACCATTATATTTTATTTATCCATGACTTTTTAGATCCCAAATATGAACCTAGAAACCGTACTTATTTACAATATGGAGTCTTAATTAGTAAAAAAACATTATTACCAACTCATGTTATTCCTAAACCGTTACAAATGGGAGGGGAAGAAAAAGGAAGACATCCAGGGGTTCATTATACAACGGCATTAATTAATAAAGAAGATGGTTTATATACTTTTTATGGACAAGCCGATAGTCATATTGGTGTTATGATCTTTAACAAAAATACTCTGAATCAACTATTTGCTCAGCATAAAATTAAGCGAAGGAGCAAAATACTTCCAACTCGTCTCAAAAATATGGCTCAATGGCTATGGAAAAATACCGCTAAGACAATGACTTCTAAAGAAATTAAAGGCAAATCCGTTGTACCTAGAATAACTATTAATTGATGCGGACGGAGAGACTCGAACTCTCACGCCAAGGACACTAGAACCTAAATCTAGCGCGTCTACCAATTCCGCCACGTCCGCATTACGCAATACGATTTACAATCATAACACATTTATTGGGTTATGGAGGAAATTCTACATTCTCATTGACCATCATTTTCGTCGTTTGCCTTTGGCTTTTTGTTTTTTAGGTTTAGAAGTTGCCATATTTGGGTTTGAGCGATCAATATCAATGGGCACAGTGAAATGAAACTGACTACCGTGATCTTTACCTTGGGACTCAGCCCAAATTTTACCACCCCAACCGCGAACAATTTGACGACAGATAGCCAACCCTAAACCAGTTCCCCCGGCACTGCGACGCAAAGCCCCTTCCTCCTGATAAAAACGGTCAAAAACTGTTTCTAGGCGTTTTGGCTCAATGCCCCTACCTGTATCAGCAACGGTAACTTCTAGATGGTGAGGACTATGACGACTTACTCCAATGGCAATTTTACCCTCTTCACTGGTAAATTTGCAGGCATTATCGAGTAACTTGGCTAAAACTTCCACTAACCATTCTCCGTCTGCTTTGACGAGGGGGAGTTCATCCATAACTAAATTTTCGATTGGAGGCAGTTTTTTGTCTTTGTGACGGGCACGCACATTACTTAAGGAGAGTTCCACACATTCATGTAAATCTAAAGCTTCGATATTCCATTCCACTCGCCCACTTTCTAACTGAGATAGGGTTAAGAAGTCTTGGACTAATTTTCGCATTCGTTCCGCATCTTGTAGGGCAGTATTGAGCATTACTTGCCGCAACTCAGGGGACATATCCGGTTCTGAGGCTAAACTTTCTAAACAAACTTGAATGGTGGATAAAGGGGTTCGTAACTCATGGCCAGTAATGGCCACTAAATTAGAACGAGTGCGATCGAGAGCTTCGAGTTGTTCATTGAGATCCTGTAAATTGGCATAAGCTTCCGCTTGAATTAAAGCCACCCCGATTTGAGTGGCGATGGCATTGACTAAAGCGACATCTTCCTCCTTCCAGCTAATGGGTTTTGGTCCACAATGATGTAATTCCAACATCCCTAAAAGTCTGCCTCGGTACAAGATGGGAACTAACATCCAAGATAAAATCGAACAACTTTTAACTAGGCTTTGTAATGATTTTTCTGATTTAGTTTTATTAACAATACGAGGATCACTAATGGCATTATCAATGGTTAAAGCGTCTCGTAATTCAACGACTTCTTGAAATAATGGGTTATGTTGTAGGGGCCAAGTTTCCCCTTTAATAGAAGGAATCCCCTGGTTGAGAAATTCGTGTTCAATGGTTGCTGTGCTATCGCTTTCTTTACAGCGATAGACTAGAGAACGACAAACCCCTAACCCTTCTCCTAGTTTCTGCACAGCGATTTGTAAAATTTCGTCTGGATCTAGGGAAAGGCGAATGGCAGTGGTGACTGAGTTAATTAATCTTTCTTTATGTTCCTTAGAAGCAAGGGAACGGTTGGCTTTAATCAGTTTATACTGTCCGGCTTGTAGATAGGTGACTAACCTTTGTACAAAGGGATCAGGATTATTTTGGGTGACATCCCAAGTGGTATTATCGATATCGGTTTGGGGCGTAGCGGTTGTGGTTAAAATGTCGAAGGGTAGGTATTTCTCACGAGCTTCTAGGAACTTCTCTTGCAGTTCCGGACGATAATCAACAATTTTGTCTAAGAGAATATTTGCTGCTTGTTGAGTCACTTGACGATCAAACGTCCATATTCCTTCAAAACGACGATGATTGTCCATAGCCCCCGTCATGGTTTGCGGGTTGGGGCTAATTTTCTCTTGACAAATTAAACAACTGGCATAGTTTATGCCAATGACAACTAAATGCCATTCCCTGCTTAAGCTGTCTGTCGGCTCAAAGGCAACGGTTTCATAGTCTTGGGAACAGTTTTTAAAATCGGTTTCTGGGGCAGCTAGAACATAGACTTGCTCGCTTTTTTGAGCAATACGCCGATATCTTTGGGCTTCTTGACGATAAAAACGTTCTCGTTGAAAACTGGCAATAACTAAGGGTTCGTCTGATCCTGCCAATACCTGATCTTCCATAGCATGGGATAAGGCAGTCAGGGAAGCCTTAAAATACATTTGAGGCCGCCATTGGGGAAAGATTTGCAACAGTTGCGTTAAAGTCGACTGGGATCTACTCATCAATGATTTTTTCCGAGATCGCATAGCAAAATCGATAGTTCTTGGCCATTCTGAATGATAAAAATCTTAGAGATAATTATGTGTGACCAAATAAATGTGATTTCTCCTTAGATTCTATCCTACAAGAAAAAGGCAAGGAGTGTAGGGTGTGGGGCGTGGAGCGTGAATTTATCTGAGGAGGCAGGGGAGGCTGGGGAGGCTGGGGAAGATGAATTTACCATAGTAATTTTAACGTTTACTTATTAAGCGGATTTCATCTGAGTTAATATTGACAAGTCTTTTGGTCTCTGATTAAGATCCAAAGTGATAAGAATTTTTGTTAGTTTTTCGGACTATTTTTATGGCTTTTATTAACCTTCCTAAACCTTGGAAAATTTCAGAAAACCAGATTACACCTGAGACGGTTTATTATAATCGTCGTAGTTTTTTAAAGGGAGTGGTAACGACAAGCATTGCTGCCAGTTTAATTCCCTTAACTGGGTGTCAAAAATCGGCCTCTCAAACAGCATTAGAAGCGACTTTAAATTTACCCAAAATTCCCAATCTTAAAACCTCCCCGAAATTTAGTCAGGTGGATCGCCCCATTACAAAAGAAATTTTAGCAGGACAATATAACAATTTTTATGAGTTTGGCAGCACTAAAAAGATTTGGTTGAATGCTCAAAATTTACCTACCGAAAACTGGAAGGTTGAAGTAACAGGATTAGTAAAAAATCCCAAAACTTATGATATTGATGATTTAAAAAAGAAGTTCCCTTTAGAAGAAAGAATTTATCGTTTTCGCTGTGTAGAAGCTTGGTCAATGGTATTACCTTGGGTTGGCTTTCCTATGAAGGCATTAATGGCAGCAGTTGAACCAAAAAGTGAGGCTAAATTTGTCAGCTTTACTTCTTTTTATGATAAAGAAATTACCACAGGACCCAGTTTCCATCTTGGTTATTTACCTTGGCCTTATAAAGAAGGATTAACTATTGAGGAAATGGCTAATGATTTAGCTTTCTTTGCTGTTGGTATTTATGGCCACGATTTACCAAAACAACATGGCGCACCGTTGCGGATGGTTATTCCTTGGAAGTATGGATTTAAGGGAGCAAAATCCATTGTCAAAGTCGAATTTTTAAAAGAAAAACCTGCCACTTATTGGAATACCATTGACCCCAATGAATACGATTTTCAAGCCAATGTTAATCCTGCTAAACCTCATCCTCGTTGGTCCCAGGCAACGGAAAAATTTATTAGTACAGGACCGGGTTTATCTTGGGAAATCAAGGAAACATTACCCTATAATGGTTATGGAGAATATGTAGCTAGTTTATATTCTTAACAGTTTGAAACTTGTAGGGTGGACAAAGCTAGAAGTGAACTACCCCAACTAAGCTACGCTATAGTTGGGGCTTCCAAGCCGAAACCGAGAAGTCCAACTACAACACTCAGGACGGTTTTATTCGTCTTCGAGGCTTCCCACTTCACTCCGGATGTGCTTTCCATTGCGAACAACGGTGAGTCTTACCTTCCCTCCATAGGCAGCAGTCCTAGTTCCTAAGACTGATTATTGTTCACTACTTATCAGGACTGATTTTTACCTGCTCTCCTGTACAACGGTTGTATTTGTAGACAGCGTGGTTTTTGCTATTCACAT